>JAUVGT010000007.1 GCA_030593645.1 Deltaproteobacteria bacterium | reverse complement strand
ACAACGCAGAAGTTGGACTTTTTACGAAACCGTCAAGAAATGATTTTTTCTATGATATAAAACCGGTATCTTCGAGGAACCTGTCCCACGGAAAACCTTTCCCCGGATCCATTTTTCGTTCCGGGCTAAGATCACTGTGGCGATTCATTTCAGTAATATTATGCTGTTCTTTCCATTCAGATACGAGCTTGACTCCGGCATGGTATTGAACCGGTGTGAGGTACTTTTTTTTAATCGCGGTAAGAAAAGTCGGGTAAGTATGGATTCCGGGAACAAGGAATTCGACACCCAGAGAATCTGTGTTAAACCCTTTTGCGTGATACCCACCCTGTTGATCATAACGGCTCCTGATAATTACACCGCTGGGCGTGATAAAGGCATGAGCGGAGAGGCCTAACAATTTTAGATAGTCCACAGCGAAATAATCATGGGGATCGGTATCGATATATTCTCCCATGGCGTGGACAACAATACTGGACGGGTTCTGACTGTCGGCACCGTCTTCAAGCGGTATGAATGCCTTATTCATGATTTATCTCCTGGAATATAATTTCAGATAATTTGATGGAGAGTGCTGATGATTATTTTATATCAGAATTTAACCGGAAGTAAAGATTAAGTTGCCTATTGGGGCTTATTGATTAAAAACTTCAAGATCCAGGAAAATATCCCAGCAGTTTTTAAAGGTCGTAAACCGGTGCTTCCCGTCTATTTCAACAACCCGTTCAGGCGGAAGTGAATCGGCCAGAAGTTTCTGGCCTTTGTAGTAGGGATCTTTACTGCCGATCCCCAGATATATCGGGGCATTTTCTATGTTATAATGATCGTATTCTTTTAACCAGTGCCACAGTTTTCGAGCCCAGTCTTTTTTTTCATCATACGGGCCAGGATCCCAGTTTGCAAGACCGCCGTTTACGGTAACTTCATTAATGATATCTTCACGGCCCAGAAATGGTCCCAATATGATCACTCCCGCAATATCCTCCGGATGTTCTTTCAGATACATCACAGAACCGAACGCGCCCATGGAAATCCCCACCAGCCAGATTTTCTGATAACCTTTTTTCTTTGCAGGATCGATGATATCCTTTTTTAAACGGATTACAAAACTGCGGTCCTGATAATAACCGAAATGCGCGTTTGGGGCCACCATATCAAAAGGAAGATGTTTTTGATTGATTGTGTCAACAAAGCCTTCTGTCTCAAAGCATTTATGGCATTTAAATGGGCAGTTTATCGTACCGCCCATGCCCCTCAGGAAAATAATCAGATTTGGCTGGGGTTGTGTTTTATTCTCGTAGTATTCTGTTTCAAGCGGTATGGTGTTGGAGTTCATGCATCCGGTTAGAAAAAATATGAGGAGGATTAGGGTGGTAAGATTTACATTCCATTTCATCTTGTGGGTACCTTTAGAAAAAGTTTTAGGGTTATTGATGAGAGTATTTGATTTCATCGGTAAATTCTTTAAATATCGATTTATAGTCCATAAAATTGTCATTTAAAACATCGAGTATATCCGTCTGAAGTCTTGAACCATAGGTGACGGATTCGGCCATATTGTTAATTTTCAACGATGATAAATTAATCTCGTTAATTCCTGTAGAAATATTTTCTATTCTCTTTGACAATTCAAGAATATCTTTAAGGATAATGTCGGATACCGAACCGGCTTTACTGGTTACTTCGTTTAACTCAGTAAGCCCTTTCTGGCTTTCATTAGCGTGATTGATACATATATTCAAATTTTCAATGTTCACCTTAATTTGCGCAGCAACATCATTAATAATGCTGTTCATTTTTTCAACAAGGCTGCTTATCTTATCAATTTCATTTTTAGTATCTGTAGAAAGTTTCCTGACCTCAGATGAAATACTGGAAAAATCATCCCGCCACTGACTTTTTTGAGCCCCGATAATAGCTGCATTAATCGCGATTGAATTAATAATTTTTGCTGTCTGTTTCATCTGTTTAATGGTTTCTATTATGATTTTAATATCATTATTAAATAAATTAATGACATCCAAAGTAGACGTCATATTATTTTTCAATATTTCAAGACTCTCCATTATCGCGGCAGAAATATTTTCTCCTTTTTCGGTTTCATCAATAGCAGCATCGATAGTCTGCAGTGTGGATTTTGTCTGATTGTCTGCCTCAATAGAGAGGTTTTTAAAATCAGCAATGGTATTGTTTATCCTTTCAACAGATATTTTTTGTTTGTTCACCAAAGATATTATGTCTTTAACCGTATTAATCAGTTGGGTGCTGTTATTTTTCACTGTTAATATGGACCGACTGGTATCATGCATGATATTTTTATATTGATGAATAACCGGGGTGATAAAATCATGCTTAATCAATACAAATCGATTCCTGTTTTTTTGATAATATCTGTCTATCCATATATCTTTCATGTCTGGATCTTCCCTTGTGGTGACTTTCACATTTTTAATTATAGGGTGATGGACATAATTATATTTCAAGTGTACCACAGGGATCATAAACACATCATCACAAAATTGATCCATGAGTTTTATAAAATATTCCTTTCGATTACCGGGGTCTTTTATGTGGAGGGAATTGTTTAAATGATCAAAGAGTTCTGGATTTTCATAATTAAACCAGTTATCACCTCCAAGAGGATTGATAAAAGCTTCAAGAGCAAGATAAAGATCGAGATCAGGTATCCAGCTAAGATAGCATAGTTCATAGTTTTTGTGATCATCAATAGACAGACGGTTAAACGGTATTCTTTTTCTATGGATATTTAATCCCGTATTTTTAAGGTTTTCATAAATTATTTCTGCTGATTTTTCCAAAAACGGCAGTTTGGGATTTTCTACTATCAGGATCGATACTGGAGCCGCCAAATCTTCTTTGCTGCGGAATGACTGAAATATCTTTTTTGCGCGGTCAGGATCATATTTAAAGTATTTTTTATCAGGGATTCCGTAGATGGATGCCTGTAGTACACTGTTTGCGACCGCTGCAGTATTTTTATATGCTTCGATCAGGATTCTTTTTTTATCAATTGCATGACTCAGGGCGTGTCTGATTTTTTTATGTTTTGTAATATAATTATCCTTTAAAAAATTAATATGCAGTCCGTTTACTCTTCTTGCCTGGAATGTTTTAAAATACTTTTCATATCCGATCTTTCGTATCTCTCTCCTTTTATCTGATGGTATTGAAAAAGAAATATCAATTTTTCTCTTTTTAAATGCTTCTAAATTATCTCGGATTTTATTATAGATCAGCATCTTGTCTACATAGGGCCTGCCATCAATATAGTCTTTGTTGGCTTTAAAAATAAAACATTCTTTTCCTGTGTCATAACCGGAATACCGAAAAGGACCTGCCGTAACCATTTTTTCAATTTTAAATGGTTTGCCCAGGTATTCCGGATTTTTTTGGATAACGGAAGCAAATGTCTGGGTCAACAGACTTAAAAAATAATTGTATGGTCTTTTTAGTTTAAAAGAAATTTCATATTTATTTTTGATTTGTATGCCTGTTACTTCGTCAGCCCGGCCTTTAATATAGTCATCTGCACCTTCAAAAATTGATAATGTATCGGCGTGAACGGACCGCATTTCGGGGTTAAGAACCCGTTCAAAGGAAAATTTAATGTCTTCGGTAGTAATTTCATGGCCGTTGTAAAATTTTACATTCTCTTTTATTTTAAAATGCCAGGTTTTTTCATCATCAGCCAGGACCCATGTTTCTGCAAGACAGGGTACTATCGATTGCGCAGTGGTATTTTTTGCCAATTTAATATTAAAATATTCAACAAAATTCCTTTCAATAGCATAGTGCGCTGTGGCTGGATCATAGTTTTTACTGAATTCCAGCAGATATGAGAGCACCTGTTCTGTATTTTTATGGTCTTTCAAAAGCTCTCTACATTCTTCGGTGATATCGATAGATGTTTTAGATATATTTTGTAAATTAGCGATTGAGTCAGTTTGAAGTTCAATGTCAGAGAGGCATTTTTCAGAGTCCTCAGACATTTTTTTTGTGTAAACGATCATTTCCTTAATCTGGTCGAGTATTCCGAGGTTCATATGATCGAGTTTATCGGCCATCAAATATATCAAAGTAGAAACACGGTCTGCTTCACTAATAGCGCTCACAATATCATTCATGCCTGACGAAGCGTCTTCAATCACGGATTTGGTTTTTTCCGCGTTTTGCATGCTTTCAGTCATCTGTTCGATCAGTTTGTTCACATGGTTTCTGATCACCGATATTCTCTGATTGATGATTTCCGTCTGCTCAGATGTTTGAATCGATAATGATTTGATCTCACCGGCGACCACGGTAAATCCCTTTCCCAATTCACCTGCTTTATGGGCGGTTATTGTTGAATTTATCGCGATGGTTTTCGTATTATCAGCGATATTAGTGATTATTTTTGAAATGGATTGTATTTTATCTGACTGTCCCTTGAATTTTTCGATGATTTCATTAAATCGGTATACCGAACCAATGATATTGTTTATTTGTACAATGGTGTTTACAAGGACTTTTTTCCCCTGGGTTGATATCACGAGAGAGTTTTCAGCGATACTTTTTATTGTTTTTGATTGGTCTTTGATCCTGGCAAAGTACGGTTTTGTATCCAGGCATATTTTTTCAGAAGTGAGTGTGGATTTACTTTGACGGTCAATTCTGTTATCGATATTTTTCAGAAGTCCTGAAAAAGTGGAAGTTATTTTACCGATTCTTTCTATAGTTTTTGTCAATCTTGTTGAAGCCAGGAACTGGTATTCTTTCAGGTAAGAGATCCTTAAACTATGTGGTTCATTTTTATCAGACTTTTTTTTGATATAAATGTTTTTTATCTTCAGCATAAGCATCTGTATCGGGTTTGAAAGGACCGCAGTCAGTCTTCAGTCCACTTTTCACCAGGTTTCAACCATCTCTGTTTATTATATATACCGGTTTCTGATAGATTGATCTTGGGCTGGTAAATACTGTAACTTTATCAATCATATAATAAGTTTACATCATATAGGACACGAATGCAAAGCATATGATGCAATAGTGTATAATTCTAAGGGTTTAACATATCAATGTTTTGAATATTGCAAATCAGATTTCCAATCGGATCATTCATTCTGATATATCTAAGGCTTTGAGTGAAAAACTCCTCGATCTCTTAGTTTTTTAAAATTCCAGTATGAATAAGCCTGTTTCAAATGCTATCTGGTTATTTGAAACAGGCTTATAAATATTCAGGAAATCCTGCGCAGATAATGGCAGTATCTGTACCTATACATGGTGCAGTAAATATGAATTTACACGATTTCCTTGCTAAATTAAATCAATACCATGTATAATTATTGTTATAAAGACAAGAAGTGGTTTTAAAATTTCTCCTCGGGCCTAATTTCGGTGTTGGGACAGAGATTTTAATTCTCGACATATTTAATATATTCCATAGAAACAGTATAAGCATCACCGCCCATATTTATGGAGAAATAACTCAAACATGAGTCTGTCAGACAGCGATTTGGAAGAATTGGCCGAACTGTACCTGAAAAAACGGCTGAAGGGCCTGCCGGAAAGTTTAGCACAGTGCCGGGAACAAATCGGGTACGATGTCCAGGAGCAGTTTATGAGATCCGATACCCTTTCCAGGGGTATTCTTGTCGGAGCCTTTGCTGAGACCCTTGAGAGCCATTGTATGCAGGCGGCTGATGATTTAATAGGGCTGATGAGGGCTTTTGACACGTTTACAGAAGCTGCCTGTATACGAAAGCAGCTTGACATTCATGTTGACGCAACAGCTGCCGGGCTTGTGAATATTCTCTCAGGGGAAGGATTCGGGGGCATTGCTTCCGCGTCTTCGGAACAAAAAAGAATCGTGAATTTAATGACCGATATTAAAAGGCGAATGTATCAAAAGCTGGACCATGAGGTGATGCAGGAGATGCGGAAAATAGAGCAGGCAGATATTCTTGAATCATCATCGGATCATCTTGATGACAGGCTGCCCTTAAACCGGCGGGGCGCTTTTGATAATGACCTGATTGATTTTTCTCGAAACGCGCAAAAAAAAAAAGAGCCGCTAAGCCTGCTTATGGTTGATATTGATCATTTTAAAAAAGTTAATGACAATCATGGTCATGCTGTAGGTGATGAAGTGCTTGTTGAAGTCGCAGAACTGTTGGTCTCGCGAAGTTCCCGAAAAGGAAAGGCTTACCGGTTCGGCGGCGAAGAATTTGCATTGCTGATTCCGAATTATTCAGCTGAAGAGGCCGCAGGACTCGCCGAGCGGATCAGGAAGGACATTGCCGCTTCCCCCTTAAGCAGCAAACAGCTGAATATCACCGCAAGTTTTGGTGCGGCCTGCCTGCCTGATCATGCTGCGGATACCAGATCTTTGCTGGAGTCGGCAGATACCGCCCTGTACCAGGCAAAGGGATCCGGCAGGAACAGGGTCTGTATAGCAGGAGATTAAATAGTTCTAAAGATATCACATTAAAACACCCGCAGGTTCCACAAAAAATCTTGTGGCCCGCCATGTAAAATGATAATTCCCTGACAAATAAATAAAGTTCCAAGGAGATCCATTTATGCCCAGAATAAAATTAAAGAAGAAGGATATCTATGAATTTGAATACAAAACACATATCAAGGTGAGAGACCTCAATTATGGCGGACATCTGGGGAATGACGCACTTGTGGGAATATTACATGAAGCAAGAGTCGATCTTTTTCATTCGTTAGGTGTTTCTGAATTGGATTTAGGTGATGAAACAACCGGAATTATTTTAACTGATCTGTCGGTAAACTATCTGGGAGAAGGATATATGTTCGATGGTGTAACCGTGTTCAGTCATTTAGGTGAAATCGGGAAGACCGGTTTTAGAATTTTCCACTATATAGCCAATGGGGAAAAAGCCATCGCACTTGCGGAAACAGGGATTAAGTCATTTGACTATAAAATGCGGAAGGTTGTAAAAAATCCGGAAAACTTTATCGATCGATTGAAGAAGATTGATCATATAAACATTTAAAAAAAATGACAGGAATCAGGTTGATATTATGGATCTAAAAGAAATTCAGAAAGAAATAAAGGGAAATGGGTTGGACGGCTGGCTGTTTTATGATTTTTCCAATCGTGATCCCATCAGCTACCGTATACTCGGTTTAGATGAAAAAGAGCATACCAGCCGCAGGTGGTATTATTTTATCCCCCGTGAAGGGAAGCCGGAAAAATTGATCAGCAGCGTGGAGCCGGGGAAACTGGAAAGTCTGCCCGGTATCAAACATTACTATCATAAATGGGAAGAGCAGCACGAATTTTTAAAAGGGATGCTTAAAGGGTGTTCAAAACTCGCCATGAATTATTCCCCGAACAATCATATCCCCTACATATCGATGATTGATCTTGGCACCGGGGAACTGATCAGGAGTTTTGGTGTGGAAATTGTTTCCGCCATGGACCTGATTCAAATATTCGAAGGCCTGGTAAAGGAGGACGCGTTTCAGACACATGCTGAAATTATGCCTGTCATGCACGCTATTATTGATGGCGCTTTTAATAAAATCGGTGAACGTTTAAGGTCGAACCTCAAGATTACTGAATATGATATTCAGTGCTGGATGCTGGAAAAATTTGAAGCAAACAACCTGATCCGTTTGGGGATGTCTCCATCCGTGGCGGTAAACGGGAACGCGGCACTGCCGCATTTTAATCCGGCTTTATCAACATCAGAAATTAAAAAGGGCGATCTTATCCTGATCGATTCCTGGGCAAAAAAGAATACCACAGACGCAATCTGCTATGATGTGACCTGGATGGCTTACTCGGGAAGCACAATTCCTTCAAGGATTCAGGAAATTTGGGAAACCGTTAGAGATGCCCGGGATCTCGTAATCTCAGTTGAAAAAGAAAAAATTGCACAACAGGAACCCTGTTGTGGCTGGGAACTCGATCAGGTCGCACGGGATTTTATTGAAAAAAAAGGATTCGGAAAGTATTTCCGCCATCGGACCGGGCATTCGATCGGCAGGGATGTTCATGGGAATGCTGTCCACCTGGATAACTATGAAATTAAGGATGAAAGAAAGCTTGTACCGTATATCCTGCACAGTGTAGAACCGGGTATATATATACCGGAAGAGAATATCGGTATTCGAAGCGAGGTTGATGTGTATATTGACGGAAATGGTGACGTTTCGGTTACCGGACCCATGCAAAAAGAGATTGTCAGGATCGAATGTTGATATTTAGAACCTGTCTTAAAAGGAATTAACATCTGTCATAATAAATGCTTGCCTATCTCATACCATTTTGCGTATAATACCACGCTTATACTTACAGTATATCTCATATTTTACAGAAAAATAGATGTGGAATATGATCGATAAATCCATGGAAAAGGTTTGACGGTTTCGTAAAAAGCCCAACTTCTGCGTTGTGCTGCATTTCGCAATCATTCAACGTACTATAAGTACGCTTCATGATTACGAAATTTGCACGCCTTGAATTTGAACTTTTTACGAAACCGTCACATTCGGACTTTTTACGAGACCATAAGGTTTGACTTTTTATGAATGAACTTAAAAATGCAGTTTCAGCTTCGGCAATTGGTAAGGTTGAAATCATAGATCCGGACAGTGCCAGAAAGCAGTACCGTTTTGATAAGCATTTTATCGGTTTTTCAGGTCATTTTCCCGGTTATCCTCTCCTGCCTGCATTTGTACAGATTATGCTGGGTATTGTTCTGCTTGAGGAACAAAAAGGATCTCCAATAGAGTTAGATACTATTTCAAACGCGAAGTTTTTATTACAAATCAGACCGGAACAGGTGCTGATGGTTGAATGTCGGGATTGTGCACCCGGGGGGAAAATGGGGAGTGATATAAAAATTTCCAATCCTGAAGGTTTGGCGGCGTCATTTCGTGTGGTCTTTTCAAATAAAGGAGAAACCGCAGCAAATGAATAAACCGTATTTTAAAATCGATGAGGATGCGCCCGGACCTTTGACAGATAAAACTACTCAGCGGATACGATTTGAAGAGGTGGATATGCTCGGGATTGTATGGCACGGGCGTTATCCAAGTTTTTTTGAAGACGGCAGAACCCGTCTGGGTCAAAAGGTGGGTATCGGGTATATGGATTTTTATAGCAACCATGTGATAGCGCCCATAAAAAAGCTGCATGTCGATTACCGTGAACCGCTTACATTTGATGAAGAAATTACCATAGAAACGATTTTGTACTGGTCGGATTCCGTACGTTTAAATCATGAATATATCATCACAAACAGCCAGGGGCGTGTCACAACAACCGGGTATACCATACAGATGATGCTTGATATGAATCAGAATATTCTCATGGTGCCCCCACCTTTTTACATGGCACTTCGTGAGAAATGGAAGGCAGGAAATCTGGTATGAACCCGGTGTGGATAGTTGATGCTTCAACGGTTACCGCTTTTGGGGACAACCTGGGTCAGTTATGGCAGGGACTGATGGAGGGTCGGACAATGGTCCGGCCTGTTCAGCGGTTTCCGGTTAAAGGCTATCATTCAAACAGCGCGGCCCTGATTGAAGACCTGGTGTCTTCTGGAAATCAATCCCTGATCCACACAATGGTTGAACGGGTTTTTGAAAAATCGGAAAAAATACCGGTTGACTCATATCTGATTACCGCCACCGCCAAATCGGGTATCGATAACATGGAAAAATTATATAAGGCCGGCTCAGCCGATACCCGGGATATTCTTCTTTCAGCACTTCCTGGAATCATTACCCAAAAATTTGGTTTGAAAAGGGAGGGTATAAACATCAGCGCGGCCTGCGCTTCATCAACTGTCGCGTTAGCCAGAGCTGCAGGTTTAATCGCTGCAGGGATGGCTGAATCGGTTGCGGTATGCAGCCTCGATTTTATTACGGAATTTGTTTTCTCCGGTTTTTCAGCTCTTAAGGTAATGTCCCGGGGACCCAGCCGTCCTTTTGATAAAGAGCGATCCGGACTTTCTCTGGGCGATGGTGCCGTATATATACTTCTGATGAGTTCCAAACGGGCAAAAAAAGAAAATCGTTCCCACTTAGGTTCGGTAATCGGATGGGGTATTGCCAACGATGCCGCACATATTACCTCGCCCGCCAAAGACGGAAGCGGTTTGATCCTTGCCGTGAACAAATCTCTTGAAACAGCCGGGATCAAACATGATTCGATTAGCGCCATAAACGCCCACGGAACAGGAACCGTATACAATGACCTGATGGAATTAACCGCAGTCAACAGTATCTTTAGAGGGCGGAACGTACCGGTTCATTCAATTAAGGGCGCTATTGGACACACCCTGGGAGCGGCCGGAGGTATCGAGGTTGCCATCGGGTTGAAAGCCCTTGAAGAACAAGTCATACCGCCGACTACAGGCTTCAAGCATCCGGAAAAAGGAGCCGCGGGACTTGTCAGCAGTAAACCAAAAGAAATTTCCGGCAATTACCTCCTGACAACCAATTCCGGATTCGGTGGCATTAACGTGGCGCTGGTACTTCAAAGGGATACCGGGGTTTGAAAGCAAATGTGAAAGGAATCGGATGGGTTACATCCGGCGGTATGGGATACGGTCGTAACAGTGACCGCTTCAGTATGGATTACGCGATACTGCCCCGGTTGACCCGCGCGATGGTTTTTGAAAAACCCAATCGGAATTTCGGCCGTATGGATGAATATTCCAGACTCGGGCTGGCAGCTGTTTCGCAGGCACTTAAAGACGCGGGGCTGCATGAATGGAATGAAAAACGGAATATTGGTGTCATTGCTTCCACTGTTTTCGGGTGTCTTCATACAGATATAGAATATTATGAAACAGTCATGCCTCAAGACGGTATCCTAGCAAGCCCCAACTTGTTTGCCTATACACTCCCCAGCTCTTTTCTCGGGGAGATTGCTCTTTGTTATGGCCTGACAGGTACCAGTTATATTGTTAATGAACAAACTCATACAGGACTTGATGGTCTCAAGATAGCCATGGAATGTATTGCATGCCAGGACGCAGAATCTATGCTGGCGGGTGTATGCGATCTGGGGTCACCGGAACTCCTGGGCATGGAAGAACGAATTCTCCCCGGCGCTGTATTCCTGGTTGTTGAAAAAATAAAAGAAGTTGAGCCTACTGAATACGGGCAGCTAACCATGGATCATAACGGTGATATCCGTCTGAATGATAAAGAGGTCGGAGACTTGAAAAGCCTGGTTCAAATGTGTCTTTACAATTTGAATGCAGGGAAATAAAAAATATTAATCCACTGAACCTTCCCGGGTTCTGTAATTGTATGAATTAAAAAAGGCTGAAACAAAATGAAGATGCAATTGATTTTTCCAAAATGGCCCAAGATGAAACACCAGACAGAGTTTCATCTGCCTCCGCACGGACCGGTGGTATTTGCTTCCGAGGTTCCGGATGATGTGGAGATTACATTTATCCATGAAGACCTTCAGGAAATCGATTTTAAAAGATCTTACGATATTGTGGCGCTTTCTGTAATGCTGACCTGCCAGATCCCCCGGGCATTTGAGATTGCCGACCAGTACCGTGAAATGGGTGTTCCGGTTATCTTTGGCGGGATTGCCACAATGCTTCATGCCGAAGAAGTATCAGCACACGCGGATTCGGTATTTCTGGGGGAGGTTGAAGGCCGGTTCGCAGGTGTTATCGATGATTTTAAAAAAGGGAAATTGAAAAAGACCTATGATTACATGCATGACCTGCCGGATATCAGCCTGGTCGGTACAGCGAAAAGAGAAATCCTGAACCGTGATCTATACAATTACCGCGGTGTCCAGATGGTTGATTTGACCCATGCTTCACGGGGCTGCCGGTTTAATTGCTTCCCATGTTGCGTGGCCTACCTGGGAGGGAAAAAGTTCAGACCCCGTCCAATCGACAAAGTAATCAAAGAAATGGAATCGATCCCGAACAATCGTCTTTTTATTGTGGACAATTCTCTGGCCCAGGACCGTCAGTGGCTGATCGATCTGTTTACGGCCATGATACCGCTAAAGAAAAAATGGTGCTGTCATCCGGTTATGTATGATGATGAAGTTCTGAAACTTGCCGCGGAAGCCGGATGCTGGTATGTTTATCAGGCAGTGGTCGATACTTCTGATGTCATTCGCGATCGTATTATGATGCTGAAAGATCACGGGATTGGTATTGAAGGAACGATACTTCTTGGGACGGATAAACAGGATGAGAGTTATATTAAACGTCTTGTGGATTTTTTGCTTGAAGTTGAACTTGACATGGCGGAATTTACGACACTCACACCCTTTCCTCACTCACCCATACGCGCCAAGTATGAAGAAGAGGGACGGATCATCAGTAACAAATGGAAGGATTACACCTGTGATAAAGTTGTATTTCAGCCGAAGCATATGAAACCGGAAAAACTTCAGGAACTGTACAATTACGCGTGGGATACATTTTACGCAGACGGCGGTTATCAGCTGAAGATGGGTGAGCTGTTTATGAAGGTGATCAAACGGGAAATCGCAGATGGGACACACAGACGGTATGATCCCAGGAAGAAAAGAGAATTCAATAAGCTGAGGACGGAATAATGAGCCGTGTATTTTTGCTTTCATCTAATACCACTACAGAACCCTATCCGGTCTATCCTTTGGGAATGGCTGTGGTAGCGTCGGCTCTCAGGGCAAAAGGGCATAACGTATTGCAGTTTGATTATTTTGCATCGGGTCAGTCAGAATCCAAACTTCGGGAATCGGTTTCTGAATTTAAACCTGATTTTGTGGGTATCTCCATTCGCAATATCGACAATGTCGATTCGCTTGCATCAGAGGATGACTGGTATCTTGAATCAATAAAACGTCTTGTAGCGGCCATTAAGAATGAAACCGGGGTACCCCTGGTTCTTGGGGGGCCGGCTTTTTCCATTATGCCGGAAGAAATTCTTTTATATACCGGGGCGGATTATGGGATTAAAGGTGAAGGTGAGTACGCTTTCAATGAACTGATTCACAACCTTGAAAACCGGGTGACTTCACCTGACATCATTAATGGTAGTGAAAATCCTGTGCATGGCGACAAAATGGTCAGCCCGCTTTTTGATAAAAAACTGATCCGCTTTTACCTGGAGGAAAGCGGGATCGTCAATCTTCAGACCAAACGGGGCTGTCCGTACAACTGTGCGTACTGCACGTATCCATCTTTGGAAGGAAACCGTTTCAGGCCAAGGGACCCGGGGGCTGTGGTCGAGGATATAAAAAAAGTGAAACAGGACTGTGGCGCTGACAGTTTCTTTTTTACAGACTCTGTATTTAATGACGCGGCAGGACACTATCTTGAGGTTGCTGAAAAATTCATAAAAGAGGATGTGAAAATCCGCTGGTCCGGTTTTTTCAGACCCCAGGGGATCGGACCGGATGATTTTAAATTACTAATTCGTTCCGGACTATACGCGCTGGAGCTCGGCACCGACGCTTCAAGCAATGCAACACTTGAAGGACTTAATAAAAAGTTCGATTTTGCGGATGTTATTGGCATTAACGAGATGTGCGTCAAAAATGAAATACCGTGCGCGCATTTTGTCATGTTCGGAGGTCCGGGTGAGACAGAAGCCACTGTCGAAGAAGGGCTTGATAATCTAAACCGCCTGGAAAAGTGTGTGGTTTTTGTCTTTTCAGGAATCAGGATTTTGCCCGGGACCGGGATGCAATCACTGGCCGTGCGTGATGGAATACTATCAGATTCCGCGTCACTCCTTAAACCGGTGTACTATTTCTCACCAAAGATAGAACCAGAAGCCATGAACAGTATGATAGAAAAAAAGTTTCATAGGAGAAAAGATCGTATTTTTCCGCCTTCAGAAGCCAGGGCCAGGATGGCATCCATGCATATGTTTGGATTCAAGGGGCTGATGTGGGATCGTCTGGTCTCATTTTCAAAGAAGAAGTAAAGCACCATATGATATCTCGGATGTTTAAAAATGGAAAAATTGAATAATAAAATTTTACTGCTGTATCCACTTGGATACAGCAGCGAAGCAGCAAACCTGGATATTACCAGGAAGGCCAATATTATGCCTCCCCTTGGCCTGGCAAGCATGGCGTCTTACCTGGAAAAACAGGGAATTGAGTGCGCTATCATTGACTGTTTTGCCAGACCTGATTCAGACAGAATGATAAAGGATTATCTGTCTGAAGAAAAGCCCGCTTTTTTAGGTATCAGCTGTACCACATCCAGCTTTTTTGATGGTGTCCGAATTACTGAATACGCAAAACAGTGTCTGCCCGGAATACAGGTCGTATTTGGGGGGCCGCATGTTTCAGCATTAAAAGAAAAGGTCCTCATGGATTATCCGATCATCGATTTTACGGTGGTTGGTGAAGGGGAGCAGACACTGGTTGAATTGTTGGAGTCCGGCGGGCACGGTGAAGCGGCCCGGATACCCGGGATGGTATACCGTGACGATTCCGGTGAAGTTTGTTTTACAGGTTACCGTAAGAAAGGGATTGAACTCGATAGTTTGCCATTCCCCGCCTACGAAAAGCTCGCCGGGTACCCCGCGGCATACAAACTGCCCATCTTCAATTATCCAAAAACTCCAAATACAAGCTGTATTTCAAGCCGCGGCTGTCCTTACGCCTGCAGTTATTGTGACAGATCGGTTTTTCAACGGAGTTTTAGATTTAACTCAGCTGAATATCTTTATGAACATTTACGATACCTGAAAGAGAGATTTAACATCCGCCATATCAATTTTTACGATGATCAATTTACGTTCAGGCGGAAAAGAGTGGAGGAATTTACGCGCCTGATGATCAACAGACCGCTGAATATGACTTTTAACTGTGCCGTGCGGGCAGAACATATTGACCTGGAACTGCTGCGGATGATGAAAGAGGCGGGCTGCTGGATGGTGAGTCTTGGGATTGAAACCGGCGATGAAAATTTGCTGTCCCAGCACAGGCAGAACGCTGATCTTAAGATGCTGGCAGAAAAGATTCGGCTGATCAAGAAAGCGGGTATCCGGACAAAAGGTCTCTTGATGATGGGGCTGCCCGGGGAGACGGAAGAGAGTATTCAAAAAAGTATGGATTATGTGTTTTCTCTGCCGATCGATGACTTTAACCTGTCCAAGTTTACACCTTTTCCCGGCTCGCCGATTTACGAAGACATCCATGAAAAGGGAACTTTTAATGAAGACTGGGAAAAAATGGACTGTATGCATTTTTTGTTTGTACCTGATGGTATGACAAAAGAGCAGATGGATAAACTGTTTCAAAAATTTTACAAAACGCACTTTATGCGTCCAAAAACCATTTTGGGATATGTCAAAATGATTTGGCGTTCTCCTGACAGCTGGATCCGTTTTATTCGGAATGCGGGTGATTTTATTAAATTTGCGAGAAGTGATAACAGGCTTGGAAGTTGATTGAACGGATATGATTTCTACAGATAAAGAACCAGAGATACTTATCGTGATACCCCTGTACAATCATGGGGACACAGTCAGGAATGTGGTGATGCGTGCCCTGGAAATTCACCACCCGGTTATGGTCATTGATGACGGCAGTACCGATCATGGAAGTGAAAATCTTAAGGGACTTGATATTATTTTGATCAGGCATCAGAAAAATCTTGGCAAGGGGGCTGCCATATTGACTGCCGCAAAACATGCACAAAAAATGGGAATCACTCATATCGTGACAATCGATGCGGATGATCAGCACGACCCCTATGATTTTAAACAATTTGTACCTTTAATTCAAAAGAATCCCTGGGCGGTTATTGTTGGAAAGAGAAATTTTATTAATGCCAATATACCAGGGCTAACCCGTTTTGGAAGAAAATTTTCAAACTTCTGGCTCCGCCTTCAAACCGGGCTTATAATCGGTGATGTTCAAAGCGGTTTTCGAGCATATCCGGTGGTTGTTCTTGAAAGTCTGAAGCTGCGTGAAAACCATTTTTCTTTTGAAGTGGAGGTGCTTGTTAAAGCGGTCTGGGCAGGTATCGATTTACTTGAAACCGATATATCTGTATATTATCCGCCTTCCACAGAGCGGATTTCTCATTTTCGGCTCTTTGTTGACAATCTGCGACTGACACTTTTGAATACAAAACTTACCCTGATGTCTATCGCTCCGATGCCGCGCCGCAAGATAGTCAGGAAGAACCTGGAGAACGGGAATGTTACGGTTCTTCACCCCTTAAGATCGATTAAGATGCTCCTGACGGAAAATACAACGCCTAAAAAGCTGGCTTCCGCCGGAGCGCTGGGGGTCTTTCTTGGGACATTGCCGCTGATTGCCTGCCATACCATCGCGATTCTTTTTGCGGCGAGTTTTTTTCGGTTAAACAAGATTGCAGCCTTAAGTACAAGCCAGTTATGTATGCCGCCCCTGGTTCCGGCCCTATGTATTGAAACCGGGTATTATATCCGACATGGTGAATTCTTAACTGAAATTTCATTAAAAACAATCGGTTATGAGGGAATGCAGCGGATTTTTGAATGGCTGATCGGTTCGATTGTTCTGGCACCGGTGTTTGCAGTGCTTGTGGGTGGTATTATCTTTATCATGGCATTGGCTGTTAACAGGGAGAAACATGAAACAGCGTGATGAAATATCCGAACGGGACCATCCAAAAAGAAAATGGACAAGCCGCAGTATCGGATCGAGTTTCCAGCACGGGATTTTCTATTTTCTGGTTCGAACAGGGGGGCAGCAGGCGGCCTATTTCTTACTGTATATTGTTGTATTTTATTATGCGTTATTCAGCTTGAATGCCCGAAAAAAAACCCGGTATTATCTATCACACAGGTTTGGCAGCAGAACTCGTTTTGAGAAATTTAAAGATACCTATTTGATGATACTCGGGTTTGGAAAGGTCCTGGTTGACCGGGCAATTGTCGGAATCCTTGGACCTGAAAAAATGAATGTCAGGTTTCAGGATAGGGAAAAATTACTGGAATTGCTGGACAAAAACCAAGGCTTGATTTTGATGTTTTCCCATTCGGGTTGCTGGCAGGTGGCAATGTCATCAATGGGTTTAATCAATGTTCCGGTGAACATGCTGCTTCACCATGAAGAAGGGGATGTGGATAGACATTATTTCGAGCATACCGGGCAACCAGCTCCTTATAAAGTAATTGATCCCCGCGGTTACCTGGGAGGAGTGCTGGAGATGATTAATGTGTTACAAGAGGGAGAGATTCTTTGTGTGATGGGAGACCGGGTCATGGGGAGCGACAGTAATTCTGTTTCGGTTGATTTTTTGGGTGAATCAGCGTTATTTCCCTATAGCGCATTCAAGCTTGCTTCAGCCACCGGTGTACCTGTCGTCGTTCTTTTTTCATATAAAACCGGTCCAGCCGCTTACGAAATGGAAGTGGCCGATATTATTTATGCACCTGAAAATATAGGAAGGAAAGGAGAAAATTACAGACCCTATGTCACCCGGTTTGTACAGGTATTGGAAAAATTCACGCGGGATCATCCCTATCAATTTTTTAATTTTTATGATATGTGGGAGTGACTGTCAATCACTTCTATTAAAATGGAGTTTAATGAGAAAGGTAAAAAATAGAAAATGTCAATGAACGAGAAACTGAAAAATATTATTATTGAAGATTTAAATCTGGAAGATATAACACCAAAGGAAATAATTGATGATGATCCACTTTTTGGGGAAGGACTCGGTTTGGATTCACTTGATGCTGTTGAACTTGTGGTTCTTGTCCAAAAGCATTTTGGTGTAGAGATCAAGACAATGGAAGAAGCTCGACCGGCTTTCCAGTCTATTAAATCTCTGGCCGATTATATTGAGGAGCGATTGGCAGCATGAAACCGGGCAACCCCGTAGCCGTGAGCGGTATTGGCTGTTTGTGCGCTCAGGGAATAAACCTGTCTGCCTGTATGGATTCCGTATTCAATCGCAGACAGAAACCCGCACCACCTGTTGGGTTCTCCAGCAGCCATCCTGTTTCATATCCTGTGTTTGAAATTCTGACTGATCTTGATTTGTCCGGTTTGGACACAAAGAAAGAAATACTGCGAACAAGTCAGCTTGCGTTAATCGCCGCACAAGATGCTATTGTTGATTCAGGGCTGACACCGGAATTGCTGGCAAAAAAAAAAGTCGGGGTATGCATTGGAACCACTGTGGGTTCTGCCTTGAATAACGAGGAATTCTATCGGAGCTACCGTGAAGGTAAACATCCGGATATGTTGCCGATAAAAAGATTTTTAAACAGCAATCCGGCATCATGTATCGCGGAAGAGTTCAAATTGTCCGGACCCTGCCAGACCGTCGTAAATGCCTGTTCATCCGGAAGTGATGCGATCGGCACTGCGGCTTCCTGGATCAGGTCGGGTGTCTGTGATATCGTGCTTGCGGGGGGGGCCGACGAGCTCAGCAGGATCACTTACAATGGATTTATTTCCCTGATGATCACAGACAGCAAACCATGCCGTCCCTTCGACAGGAATCGCAATGGGCTGAACCTGGGAGAGGGTTCGGCCATTCTGGTCCTGGAGTCAGAAAGCACATTGCATGAAAGAGAACAGAAAAGCAGGGCTTTTATTTATGGATATGGCTCGGCCTCTGATGCTTATCATCTCACAGCCCCGAAACCCGATGGGGAGGGGCTCAGGAAAGCACTCTCCGAGGCAATGGCAGCGTCGGGAGTGGCAGCAGGGGATATCGCATTTATTAACGCTCATGGAACAGGTACCAGGGATAATGACAGGGTCGAAGGTAATGTGATTGGTACTGTTTTCCAATCCATTCCTTTTTTTTCCAATAAAGGCTATACCGGACATACTCTGGGTGCGGCAGGTGCTATCGGAGCGGCATTTACCATCGCGTGCTTAGAGAATCAGAGAGTACCGGCCAATGCTGGTTTTAAAGAGGAAGACCCGGAACTATCCATATCACCCACAACGTTTCCATCTGAAATCAGCGGCAGTTTTGCCGTGTCGGAATCTCTGGCTTTTGGGGGAAACAATGCTGTCCTGGTGCTCGGGAAGGAAAGATTATAAATAAAATGAAACAGAGTACACCTGTTGCCATCACGGGAATCGGCTGCCTTTGCGCGGGAGGTCAGAACCTTTCAGAGTGCATGGAATATCTGTTCCAGGGCGAGCGGTTACCTGCACCCCCGGTCAATATTTCCAGCGATCATTCTGTTTCATACCCTGTATTTGAAGTTAAAGAGGAACTGATATCATCAGAGGAAAGAGAAATAACCCGGACCTGTGCGTTGACACTTACAGCCGCCCTGGAAGCGTTTGAAAACGCGAAACTGAGCCCGAAAGAACTCAAGGAACATCATGTGGGGGTGTGCATCGGCACAACCGTTGGAACAACGTTTAACAGAGAAGGATTTTACAGGGATTATCATGCAGGTCTTTTCCCTGAAACAGATCGTGTCAAACGCTTTCTGAACAGCAACCCTTCATCTTTACTATCCCATAAATACGGTCTGACCGGTCCCCGTCAAACGGTTGTCAATGCTTGCTCTTCAGGCGGAGATGCGCTTGGACTTGCCGCGGAATGGATCAGAACAGGTGTTTGCGATATGGTGATAGCAGGCGGAGCTGATGAGCTTTGCAGGGTTACATATAATGGTTTTATATCTTTGAAGATTACCGATTCGGAACCCTGTAAACCTTTTGACAGAGAACGCAAAGGACTCAATCTGGGTGAAGGAGCGGCAATATTTGTGTTGGAATCTGAAGATTCAATCAAAAAAAGAAAAATGAAGGCAAGATCATATATTCTTGGATATGGTTCCGGGTGTGATGCTTATCATTTAACCGCTCCGATACCGGACGGCAGCGGCCTGAAGCAGTCGATATCTGAAGCGATGGAGACCAGCGGAACGTCTTCTGAAGATATATGTTTTATTAGTGCCCATGGAACAGGCACCCCGGACAATGATAAAGTTGAGGCTCTGGTTTTGAGTGAAGTATTTCCAGGTACTCCCTTTTGTTCCACCAAAGGCTACACCGGTCATACTTTGGGGGCGGCCGGCGCGATCGAAGCGGCTTTTACAGTAGCTTGCCTCGAACAGGGCCGGATACCTGCCAATATCGGCTTTACTATTCATGACCCGGGTTTACCGGTTTCTCCTGTAAAACATGCCACGGAAGTCAAGGGTCATGTCGCTGTATCCGAATCACTTGCCTTTGGCGGGAATAACGCGGTACTGGTTCTTGGAAGGATTGAAATTTGAATTCAGGAATTGCTATTAATGGAGTCGGTGTGGTCGGCGGGTTCGGTTATGGAATCAGTGCACTGGGCCTGGCATTAAAACGGCCGGAACGGTTTACAGAAAATGTTACCATTCAAACCTCTGATGGGCCCCATACCGTACCTGTTTACCTCGCGGATACATCCCAATTAACAAATTATTTGCCCAAAAGAGCTCTTCGAAGAATTGATCACTACTCGAGAATGGCTCTTTTGGGGGCTTTTCTTGCCCTGGAAGATGCCGGAGAACTTGAATCTGACCGGAAGAGAATGGGGGTTATTATTGCCACCGGATATGGTGCTTTACATACATCATTCGATTTTATGGATTCTGTCATCGATTTCGGAGACCCGCTTGCGTCTCCAACCCTGTTTTCAAATTCCGTCCACAATGCCGCGGCCGCGCATGTTTCAATCTTCTTGAAAGCAACCGGCCCGAGCCTGACAGTCAGTCAATTTGAAATGTCGATCCCGTCAGCCCTTATCAGTGCTGTCAGTTGGCTTGAGCAGGGCCGTGTCGATAGTGTGCTTTTTGGCGGGGTAGATGAATATTGTGATGTGCTGGGATATTGCCTGCATCAATTTTTCGGTTATAACGGAAACGATATCAAGCCCTTTGATTTTGAGCGTCAGAGCGCGATTGCTGGAGAAGGTGCCGCCTTTTTTCTTCTTTCACGCAGTAAAAAAACAGACAGTTCATATGGCTTTATTGAAAATGTTAAAGTCAGCAGCATGGTTAATGGAGAACCGGTCATACCGGAAGGATCCATTCTCTTTATTGGTGCTGACGGACACGTTCAATGCGGACGCCGGTATGAACGATTTTTATCAGAAGATTTACCGCTGACCGCTTATTCTCCCCTTTATGGCAGCATGCCTGTGGGACCCGGTTTTGATATGGCTGTCGCTGCCCTGAGTATTCGATCCGGGAGGTTATTTGTTATTCCTGACAACATGGGAATAAAAAATCAGTCAAAATCGGAGCTTATAACACAAAAAATCGATTCCAGACCGATTTACTGCCTTAAGATAGGTCCGGGAGGGGGATATGGCATGATTGCTTTGACTTCGATTAAATAAGAAATAGAACCACTGTCATGGAACAGTATTATTACAGACGCATTTATGTTGCAGTTATGGTAATGAGATTTTTCCTTCAATTCGTGGTGGTCATGACCATAAAACAAGTAGAGGTGCGTATGAAACATAATTCAAACAGAACCGGATTCTTTGTTTATATCTGTAATTTGTCGGCAGGTATTGTTTTTTTAATGATAATAGTATATTGTACCCAGCCAGCATTTTGTGAAGAAAAATCCCAGGAGTACGAGCCAACCAAATATGGGCTTGGTTTGATTATCGGGGACACATACAGAGCAGCCGAAGACCTGAATTTTATCATGGTAACAGGTTTCGCACAGTTCGATTATGACCGGATTTGGCCCCATCCGGCTCCGGATTCTTTGTATTTCAAGGTAGAAGCCAGCCTGGGGATGACAACAAGTCCCTGGAATCGAGCCATGGCTTCCGCAAACATCATGGCGTGCTACTATTTAGATTTCTTATCCACGGACCACTTGAAACCATATCTGGAAGGTGGTATTGGACTGATTTATACTGATTTTAAGCTGGAAGATCAGGGTTTAAAGTTTAATTTCAATCCGCAGGTCGGAATTGGAACTGATATTTTTATAGGCAATGGCCAGCCGTTTTTTCTGGCCCTGAGACTGCATCATATTTCAAATGCCGGTCTTCATGAAGACAATCGCGGGATCAATTCGGTGACATTAACATTCGGACGTTATTTTTGACGGTTCCGTTTGGATTTAAATGTAAAAGGATTATTCGAATTTATCAGAGTGGAGCATAGCTGCCTATTGTGTGTGGTTTATGAAGAGCATTTAATTATTCGGTTTCGTATAACAGCTTTTTTGCTTGCGGACCTAACGGGAGTTGTAAATGAAAAAAAAAGACGTACCCCAGGATATTGGTATGACGAATGGTGTATTGGAAATCATCTACGCGGTCAATAACGAAGGACGATACGAATTGATTCAAAGTGCCGGATGGGAAGCAAAGAAAGTCACCCTTAACCAGGCCTGGGATGTGATCATCGATGAGATAACCGGGGTGATTAAAAAGGTGAAAATCGGTAAACTGAGTCCACTGGCCTTTCATATGGCAAAAAATCAGATGAATATCAGTCTTTTGGCAAAATATGTGCGGATGAACCGTTTGAGAATTAAATGGCATTTGAAACCGGAAATATTTAAAAAACTTAAACCATCAATTCTTGAGAAATATGCCGTAATATTCGGTATTTCAATTGATGAGCTTTTTGAGGTCCCGGAATCCGTGGAATATGATTTTAAAAAAGAATGATAACCGAGCAAAGAGTATTTACCGGTATAACATCATTTATAAAGTAATATTAAACGATTACATCACCGGACATTAACAGGAATGACAAAAGGATAATAAACAACATGATTATCGACTTCAAACACAGACAATCTTCCCATTGTGAAAGTGGCGTGATTTCAAACATGCTTTTTCATTATGGTATGAATATTTCAGAAGCACTGGCATTCGGTATCGGTTCCGGAATCTTTTTTGGATATATTCCTTTTATTCGTTTGAACCATCTGCCGTTAACCACCTTTCGAAGCGCGACAGGGGGAATTATTAAGCGGGTGACCAATCGGCTTGATATCGGAATAAAAACGCAGAAATTTCGTAATCCAGTGGCGGCAATGGCAGCCCTGGATCGGAAGCTGGATCAGGGTATCCCCGTGGGTTGCCAGACCGGGGGATATTGGCTCCCTTATTTTCCGCAGGCGTTTCGGTTTCATTTTAACATGCATAACCTGGTTGTATACGGTAAAGAGAATAATGAATACCTGATCAGTGATCCGATTTTTTCCGATCCGGTTGCGATATCTCCCACTGACCTGGTAAAGGCTCGATTTGCCAAAGGAGCATTGGCCCCAAAAGGAAAGATGTATTATCTGACAAAAGTGCCTGACCAAGCAGATTTTTCAACCGCCATTACCAAAGGGATTAAAGAGGTCTGCCGGACCATGTTGAAAACGCCTTTACCTATTTTGGGGGTTCGCGGAATACGATTTTTGGCAAACCAGCTTGAGAAGTGGCCCAAAAGACTGGGAGAAGAAAAAGCGCTCCTCTACCTGGGTCAATTGATCCGGATGCAGGAAGAGATCGGTACCGGGGGAGGCGGGTTTCGTTTCATTTTTGCCGCGTTCCTGCAGGAAACCGCTGATCTATTAAAAAATAGTCGATTGAATGAGATATCTGAAAATGTGACTGAGATCGGTGACCGTTGGCGCCAATTTGCCGTTATGGGCGCAAGAAATTGCAAGAAAAGGGCACGGGATGGTGACACTTATCATGCCATGTCCGAGATATTGAGGGATTGTTCAGATCGGGAAAAAAAGATCTTCCAGGAATTAGTTGAGACTGTGTAGAAGTGTAAACGAATCGTCAGTGATTGATGCCTTATTATAAAAAATGGAAAAAGCGCTTGTTTGTCAAAATATAGTAAAAACATATCGCGGTTCATCTGAACCGTCTTTAGACGGCCTTGACCTGTCGATTGATGAAGGCATGATATTCGGTTTGTTGGGGCCAAACGGAGCCGGTAAAACCACCAGTATCTCCATATTAAGCACTTTAATGAAACCCGACCGGGGGCAAATAAAGATTTATGGTATTGATGCCTTGAAACATCCGGATCAGGCCAGACGATTGATTGGTCTGGTTCCCCAGGATATTGCCCTGTATCCAAATCTGACGGTGAAGGAAAATCTTCGCTATTTTGGAAGAATTCACGGGCTCAAGGGGAAAAAACTAAACCAAGGGATACAGAAGAGCCTGGACCTTGTCGGGCTCTCAGACTGTCCGGACCGGAAAATAAATACATATTCAGGCGGAATGAAGCGACGCGCAAATTTGGCTGTGGGCATTTTACATGAACCCAGGCTCCTTTTCCTGGATGAACCCACGGTTGGGATTGATACCCAGTCGAGGAATATGATACTGGAAAAACTGGTTGATCTTAAAAATAAAGGAACAACAATAATTTATACCACCCACTATATGGAAGAGGCGCAAAAGCTTTGTGCCTTTATTGAAATCATCGATGAAGGCAAAATGATCGCACAGGGAGCTCCCCTGGATTTGATCAATCAATCAGAAGAATATTCGGACTTAAACGACCTGTTCCTATCTCTAACCGGCAAGAGTTTGAGAGATTAATATTGACGGTCTCGTAAAAAGTCCAACTTCTGTGTTGTGCTGCATTTTGCAATCATTCACCGTACGATAAGTACGCTTCATCATTACAAAATTTGCACGCCTTGAATTTGAACTTTTTACGAAACCGTCTCATTCGGACTTTTTACGAAATCATCAATATTGATGTGATAAAATGCTTTATCAAATTTACGCAACCATTATAAAAGAACTTTTACTTCTCTGGCGGGACAGGGCCGGGATGCTGGTTTTGTTTGTTATGCCGGCGGTGTTGGTCGTTGTAATGTCTCTGGTGCAGGAGAACATTTTAATAATAATGGGGGAAACAAGCACAAAAATGCTCTTTGTTGAGCTGGATGGGGATCCGCTTGGACGCACGATTGAAGAAAAATTGATCGAATCGGGATCCATAGAGGTTGTTAAAGAAATAGACGGCCGTCAGATCACGGAAAAAGAGGCATTATCTGCCATATTAAATGGTAATTTCCAATTTTGCGTGATTATCCCCAAGGGATTTTCAAAAGCAGTTAAAGCCCGTACAAGACAATCCGTTTCAAGGTCACTATTTAATGATTCGGTAACAGATGAAATTGAGACATCGATTCCGGATCTTGTGGTGTATTTTGACCCGGCTGTAAGGGGCGGTTTCCGTTCTTCGGTCCTGAACGCATTAAACCAGGCCACCCTAGGTATGGAAATCAAAGAAAAGATGAAAATGTTTTCAGAACTTGTTCCGAAAAAGATTAATCAATCCGTAAAGGAAATGCTGAGTCCGTTTGGAGCCGAAGATCTGGCCGTAGATGTTGCTGAGATGCAATTCAAATGGAATGAGAAACGGCTTCTTGAAATCAGTGAAAACCCCGCCACAAGCAGCATTTTTGAGAAGACCCCCTCATCAGTGCAGCAGAATGTACCGGCATGGGCATTGTTTGGTATGTTTTTCATTGTGGTTCCGATGGCCGGCGCATTAATTAGAGAAAAACAGGACGGAACATTATCGCGTCTAATGACGATGCCGGTCTCATACCTGACCTTGATTTTCGGGAAAGTGCTGGCCTATATCTTTGTGTGCCTGTCACAGTTCGCGCTGATTTTAATTATCGGAAGATACGTTTTGCCCATGCTTGGGACACCCATGCTGGAAATGGGAACAAATCCTGTCGCGATTTTTATCATCACCCTCAGTGCTGCTTTGGCAGCCACAGGATATGGTATTTTACTGGGTACATTTTCAAGTTCGTTTGAGCAGGCTTCCATGTTCGGTCCGATTTCCATTGTTATTGCCGCGGCTATTGGCGGGATCATGGTACCTGTCTATGCCATGCCCAAGATGATGAAAGCGCTCAGCATGTTATCACCGCTTAATTGGGGTCATGATGCCTTTCTGGATATTTTTATACGGGGGGGTGATGTCAGATCAATTATGCCTGAAGCCGGTTCTCTTTTTTTACTGTTTTTGGTTATGATGCTGATATCATGGTTTTTTCTGTTTCGTAAAATCAGGACAGGGTAAGGGCTCGCGCAAAAATAACTTCACATTTTAAGGGGCGAATCATCCCATTCGGCTGCGTTGCAAAAGCTCGAAATATGCTTGATATTTCTGCGCTTTTGCGCCTTGCCGACTGGGCGCCTCGACCCTAAAAATGTGTGAATTTATTTTTACGCGAACCCTAAGGGAAATAGGCAGGTTGGCGCTCCTGATGTACCTGATTGAGGGTTTAAAGACCACTTTTAAACCACCGGTTCCACCAGGCACACTACAATTATATTTTTGACAATTTATTCAATAGTATATATATTTGATTTAAATTGTTAGGATACACGAAAATATGAAAGGATATAGAACTAAATAATATGGAGTCATTGCACAAGGAATTGATAGATCTCATTGTAGAAGTCTGTGAAATCACCGAGTTCACACCGGAAAAACTGTCGCCGGATGACCCACTTGTGGGTCCGGATTCTCCCCTGGGGCTTGATTCTCTTGATGCGGTGGAAGTCGCGGTTGCAGTTCAGACAAGATATAATATACGTATTACCGATCGACAGGCGTTTGCCTCATTAAGGCTGCTGGCGGATTTTATTGGAAACAAGAATTGATGGTTTCGTAAAAAGTCCGAATTAGACGGTTTTGTAAAAAGTTCAAATTCAAGGCGTGCAAATTTCGTAATCATGAAGCGTACTTATCGTACGTTGAATGATTGCGAAATGCAGCACAACGCAGAAGTTGGACTTTT
>JAUVGT010000210.1 GCA_030593645.1 Deltaproteobacteria bacterium | reverse complement strand
ATCAGGGAAGCTGTTTTGCCGGATGACGGAATCGTTCTTTTGGCTCCTGTAATCGCGTCCTGATTACAGAAAACGCATTGGTGCGGACAACCCATATGGGGAATAAATACAGGGATGATAAAAGGCCGGGCCTGATGGGTCGGGTCCTGAAGTTGATTGTTCGATCCTGCTTGATTTAGTCCTTTGGTCAAGTCATATCATCCTGTGATCCGTTTCGGCAACTAATATCTCAAAGGCTTTTCTTGCGGCATCCTGCTCGGCGAGTTTTTTGCTTTTACCAGTCCCTTCGGTCTTCAGATTATTTACTTTTAATTGAACATTAAAGGTCTTATCATGATCAGGACCGATTTCATTGATCACCTTATAATAGGGAATAACATGGTGTCGCATCTGAACGAATTCCTGAAGCCTGCTTTTATAATCAGGATTGGCAGATGCAATACTAATCTTTTCAAAAAACTCTGTAAAATGTGTTTCAACCACATCAAAAGCAGCATTAAAACCTCCATCCAGGTAAACAGCCGCGATAACCGCTTCAAGAGTATCTGCCAGGATAGAATTCTTTTCCCGACCCATTGTCTGCAGTTCACCCTTACCAAGCTGAGTATGCAACCCAATATCCATCGATCGTGCAATCAGCGCGAGCTGTGATTCATTTACAAGGTTTGCCCGCGTTCTGGAGAGATCTCCCTCTTTGAATTCCGGAAACCGTTTCATTAGTAGATGTCCGATTGCCAAGTTTAACACGGCATCGCCCAGAAATTCCAGACATTCGTTATCCTTCAAGGAATCATCTGCCTGCTCATTGACATAAGAACTGTGCCTGAATGCCTCCTCGATGTATTCAATATTTTTGAACCTGTATTTAAGTTTTTCCATAAAAAAATGGATATCCTGCTTTTCCATAACTGATCCTGTAAAGTGATTATTTAAAAAGGAATGATACTCCAAAAATGCTCAAAATGAAACAAGCTGTTCATAAAGTGAAAATGGCACAAAAAAATCACCTTTCCCGAACCCCATTTTAATATCAGGTTTCAGAGACCCGTGAAAATCAGTTCCGCCGGTCATAAACAACCCATATTGTTTTGCAAGTTTTGAATAATAGATCGTTTCATCAGGAGGGTGTTCCGGATAATAAACCTCTATCCCTTTTAATCCCATTTCCGTCATACGGGCCACCAGCTCCCTGAATATTTCCCTGGACTGCAGACCCAGCAAAAACGGATGAGCCAAAACCGGAATACCGCCTGCAGCGGTAATCACATGAATCGCCTCGCTGCAGTCCATTCGATATTTATCTTGATATGCCGGTTTTCCCTGCGCCAGGTATTTATCAAATGCTTCATTAATTGTATGGACATAACCCTTTGTGATCATGGCCTTTGCGATGTGAGGTCTGCCGACCTGTCCTTCACCGACCTCTTTGAGCACATCATTTATCGTGATTTTAAGTCCAAGAGAATTCAAACGTTTAATAATTTGAGGGTTTCGACTTTTTCTCGCTCCCTGAAGAACCTTGAGAGATTCATTTAATCTCTTATTTTCAAGATCGATATTGTATCCTAAAATGTGACAGCTTCCGGGAACATTTTCAACGGGAGGCGGTGTCGCGCTGATTTCAACACCTGTAAGAAATTTTAACGAAGAAGGAATGCCGATTTTAAGGGCTTCTTTTGAGCCATTAATTGTATCATGATCGGTGATTGCAATGGCCCCGAGGTGACTTGATCGGGCCACTGATAAAATCTCGGATGGAGAAAGTGTTCCGTCTGAAGCGGTTGAATGGATGTGAAGATCTATTCCCGCATTCCCGTTAAATTCCAAGAGCTTTCTCCAAAGCTTCCTCTTTGGATTTACAATCAATGCATTGAGAAGTTACCGGCCTTGCTTTCAGACGTTTGATCGAAATATCTTCACCACAGCTTTCACATATTCCGAATGTACCAAGCTCAATACGTTTCAGCGTTTTTTTAATTTTTTTAATCAGTTTGTGCTCCCGGTCACGAATTCGAAGCATAAAATTCCTGTCTGATTCCAGAGAAGCCCGATCGGTTGGATCCGGGAAATTCTCCTTTTGAACTGTCATACCGGAAACAGTATCATCGGCATGACTCAGGAGCTCCTCCTGCCGATTTGTTAAAAGTTCCTTAAAAAATTCAATATCTTTTTTCTTCATTTTTCATCTCACTCTTTAATTTTATAGATATATTATATATTTACAGAACCATTTTATATAACATATAGTAAATACTATGTAAAGACTAAAATTATTTTTTTGCGGCTCAACCGTTTTTATTCAGATATTGAACTCGCTATTCTTATTATACAACCCGTCACATGGTTTGTACAACCCATATTGTTTTCATCGCAATTTTGACGGTTTCGTAAAAAGCCCAACTTCTGCGTTGTGCTGCATTTCGCAGTCATTCAACGTACTATAAGTACGCTTCATGATTACGAAATTTGCACGCCTTGAATTTGAACTTTTTACGAAACCGTCTCATTCGGACTTTTTACGAGACCATCAATTTTGATGATCCCGTAAAAAGTTCGTCTTCCCGTCACTCCGCCGGAGGCCGGAGTCCAGAAGTGTATGAAATTACTGGATAGCGCTAAAGCTTCACGGCGTGCCCGGCCTCCGCCGGAATGACGCTAAAGACGATTTTTTCACAACTCAGGACATTTTAATACTTTGGGGTATATCCCAATTTTCTTATTATCCTTCTTACATTTTGAGCATCCCCATATTTATTACCGGCAATTCTTAAATAACTATTAAAATCATCAACGGCTTTCTGTTTCATACCCTTCTTCTGCCACACTAAACCACGGTTGTAGTGTGCCTTTGCGTGTTTAGGGTCTATCTCAATCGTTTTGCTGTAGTCCGATATTGCCTTACCATATTTGCCTTTTTTTCTCCACGTTTTCCCGCGGTTGTTATATGCTTTTGTGTAATTTGGTTTTAACTTAATAGCCTTGTTAAAATCCGATATTGCCTCACCGTATTTACCTTTCTTTCTCCATGCTATTCCGCGGTTGGTGTATGCTTTTGCATATTTAGGCTTTAACTCAATAGCCTTGTTAAAGTTCGATATCGCTCTGTCATATTCACTTTTTGTTATCCATGCATTCCCCCGGTTGTTGTATGCCCTTGCGTATTTCGGGTCTAACTTAATGGCTTTATTTAAGTAATTTAAAGCTTTATCTGGATCACTGTATTTTCCATCTTCCCATAAGTCTAAGGCTTTATTTCTCCACTTTACAGCCGAAAGTTCTTGTGCCGTCTTTGAAAATTCTTTTTCCAGTTTTTCCTTTTCCAGTGTTTTCGTTGATAATTTTTTGTATTTCTGGTTCTGCTTCTCCAATACCGCAATTCTGGCCAACAAATCCTTTTCGCGCTTCTGACTTTCTTGATATTTTTCGAATCGTTCATCATCCCCAAGTAGTTTATTAATGCGTTCTTCAAGTATGCTTGTATCAATCTTAACTCTGGCCTCAATGATTATTCCAAAAGAATCCTTTGTTGAATAGTTTTCCTGAGAGATAATTTCCGCCTTTAAAACACCTGCAGCCAGGGCCAAGATTTTATCTTTTTCAACCATATTGTTTTTTATTATTGTAAGACTTTCCAGATATGTCCCGGCCTTTTCAAGCACCTCCCTTTTCGCCTTCGCGATAGCTGCCGTTCTCGCATCATCAGGCGCCTGGCTTCCACCAAAGGGTTGTTTAACAGTAACGGTGTATGTTTTCATTTCGGCAAAGGAATGAATCGAAAGATGGACCAATGAAAAAGCAACCAGGACGACAACTAACATGATATAAGGTTTTCTCATAACACAGTCCCCGCTTTTATTTCAGAATTGGAAAATATGAGTGCAGTTTAGAATAATTATTCAACCAAGTCAAATAAACGAAACTGTATGCGAATATCTTGACGCTTGAAAGATCTAAGTGATAAATAGTACATACAACTTTTTTATATAATCACATTCAAAGATTCCGCGATAAACAGACCGATAAAGGAGAAAAAAATGGATTATAATGAAATCCTCTTTTCATACGAAGAGCCGATTGCTTACCTGACTTTAAACAACCCTTCAAAAATTAACGCGCTTTCCAAAAGAATGGTCATTGAAATGACGGATGCGCTCACAAACGTTTCCAAAGATGAATCGATCAAAGTGGTCATTATTAAAGCGGCCGGTAAACACTTTTGCGCGGGACATTACCTGAAAGAACTGGTTGGCCAGGATGTCAGGGAAAACAAGCATATCTTTGATCAATGCACAAAAATGATGCAGCTGATACACACCATTCCCCAGCCTGTAATCGCCCAGGTTCAGGGGATTGCTACCGCTGCCGGCTGCCAGCTTGCCGCGTGGTGTGACCTCGCGGTGGCCGAACAAGAGGCAAAGTTTGCCACGCCCGGGGTTAAAATTGGACTATTCTGCACCACACCGGGTGTGGCCATTGTACGGGCAATCGGCCGAAAGGCTGCCATGGAAATGCTTTTGACAGGACGATATTTCCCGGCCGCGGAGGCCAAAGAACTCGGTCTGATCAACAAAGTCGTATCTGCCGAATCCCTTGAAGAAGAAACCAGAAAACTTGCCCTTCAAATCGCGGAAGCCAGCCGATTTGTCCTCTCAATCGGGAAAAAAGGGTTCTATGCCCAGGCTGATCAGCAGGATGGTGCCGCGTTTGATTATGCAGTAAACACGATTGCCATGAACCTGTGTGCCGAGGATGCGCAAAGCGGCATTACCGCGTTTATTGAAAAAACAAAACCGGAGTGGAAAAACAGGTAAAAGTCGGTTAGGTATTGTCACAAAGAAGATATGCTAATGGTTTGGAAACTTGATCGAATGAGCCGTTTCAATACCACAAGGATATCTGTAAAATAGAGTAATGATAATGATCTGCTGTAAAGTAAGCCTGTTAACGTTTTCTATTTTCACCGAAAATTGCTGCATTGATTTGACTTCGTTTGAAAATTATTCTAAAGGTATAGAGAACTTGGAACCTTCTTCCTTTTTATTATTTTAAGGGGATAGGTGAGCTCACAACATAAGCAACAGCCAGAGCCGAGCCGATTTGGCAAAAATATTGAAAAAATAAAACAGATTAATGAAATCTTTACCAGAAGATCTACAAACACCTAAGCAAAGCCTTGATGAATTTTCAAGCATCGCAAAAAGAGTACTTGGCTATTTGCCAAACGTAGTCTCAAAAAAAACAACAGCCAAAAACTACCTCATTCTATCTTCGGTTGTTGCTGGAACATCAAAATTTGCTCGTCCTATCAACAAAAAATTATTCATTTTTGACATCGAAGGTTTTTATAGGAAATACAATGAATTTCTTTCCGTTGTAGATAAAATAAAAGACAGAAAAGCAGTAACAAGCGAAGAATACAATATCATTGACTCGGTTGTTTACACAATACAACAATCCATTGGTGTAGGTATGGATTTCCTGTGTAATCCAAACAGTGCAAGAAAACATGTCGGAAATAGATTTGAAGAGTTAATTCGACTTATTATCACTGGCTTAGGTATAAAAAATGATAAAGTTGTTTTTAAAATTCCTTATCCATCCGAGGGTGGAGAAAAACTTTACTCATGCGAAACAGATATTATTGTTTCTCCGCACAGCTCTGTGAAATCCGGAACAAAGGCAATAGATAAAAACGAAATTGTTGTTTCCCTTAAAACTACTTCAAAAGACAGAATGGGTAAAATTTTTCTCGACAAACTTTTAATGCAAAAGTTTGCTAAACACCCAGTCAAAGTAGTCGGTATTTTCCTGAATGATGTCCAAAGAAAAGAGACAGAAAAAACCAGCTATACTTTTGTTTCAGGGCTGTTCATGGTTTACACAAAATTTTTAACACGATTGGAGGGTGTCTATTTTGTTGACCCGCCTCCCGTCACCCAAAAAGCTCCCTACAATCAACACATTTCATCTTTTTCCAAATTTATTGCCGAAGATATCTGGAAATTACTATCCCCTTAATTTCCTACGTCGTTCTACTATTTCCATCTCCTCTCCATTGTCAGTAATTCTTTCAATATGTATGCGGTCTAGTAGTCTTTTTTTTATTATTTTGCAATATCCCAAATTAGTTTCAGTTCCAAGCCATTTACGGTTGAATGCCTCCGCCACCGCATAAGTTGTCCCTGAGCCACCGAAAGGATCGACAACCAATCCCTCAGAATTTGAGGAAGCCAATATGCACTTTCTCACTAACTCTACGGGTTTTTGAGTCGGATGCTTTTCTCTCTCCCAAGAATTATTTGTTAATGTCGGTATCTCAAATACATCTTTTGGCTTCGCTCCCATTGGATGGGGAGTCCACACATATTTTTTCCCGTTACCATACTGGGAACTTTTTGCCTGAGGGTGCTTAGGATATCGAAGGGTATGGGTATTATAAGGAATCCTTACCTCATCAACATTAAAAATCGTTTTATCGCTTTTTCTCAAGTGCAATAAGCTCTCATGTGATCGGCCCCAATCATTAGCAAGATTAGCTTTGTTTCGATAATACCATACAAGCCACTTACACGCCTTAAAAAGACTGTTTGTAGCCCATTTAAGGTCGGCCAATACTTCAGAAAATCCGCATATGTATATACTACCATTGGGGGCAAGTACCCTATGCGCCTCTTTTATCCATTCCATACTCCAATCTACATATTCTTTTTGGGATTCAAAAATATCCCATTCAGCCTTTTTAATGTTATAAGGAGGGTCCGCAAAAATAAGTTGCACAGAGGCGGTTTCTAATGTTTTAAAAAAGGTTACAACATCTGCATTGAACAGCTTGCCGCGATCTGTCTCAAAAAATGGTTTAATCCGATATTGCAAAGAGTTGGCATAATCAGTTGAATATTTTTGCTTTAACTCTTTTATTACAAATTCAATCTGTTCATCGTTATAAACACGATAATTATTAATAGGGTGCCTTTGTGAAGGGAACTTTCCTGTCCTGTCCCATCTTCTCAACGTTTCAGTGCTTACTCCAATTTTTTTTGCAGCTTTGCTAATTGTAAGATGATTTTCCATAGTTCTTTACCAAGGTTTAAAAGTTTATAGAACATTGAACAACATTACACATAAACATTATACAAAACAATGCTATCAGGTCAATACATTTGTGGTGTACACATAAGAAAATTACAGGTCCCCAAGGCTATCTATCTATGATTAATGAATATACCGAACAAGTCGTTTCCACTTGACCGCAAGGGGATCGGGCTTCTTAAAGTCCTTTCCGGTTAATCACACCGGAATATCAATAAAGTATAAGAGTACCTATGGTGTTGACTCAGCCGGAAATTGCAAATCTGTTTCAATGCATGAGAGGTACAAACTTGCTGATGGCCAGAACCATTTACGGAGGTGGATTAACCCGGATTTCTGCTCAAACTCCTTCGCTGGTTCAAAATCATTTTCGGGTATAAATGCTGTTATATCTATAGGTTGAATAGGGTAATCGGAAATTACGCGATTTTGGACAAAAAACCCCACGGTCCCTTTTTTCGTTTCATTTTACCCCTGAAAAGAGTGGTTTAAGAGTCAATAATAGCTCTAAAATATATACTATTTAAATATTTTTCTTGACTTAATTAAAAATTACTATATTTATATACAATTTTTTGTTTGTTTAATGTAGTCCAGTTTTACAATGGAGGGTAAATCAATGAAATCATTCACCCTGGATTGGTACTATCATAAAATAGGAATTAATTGGGTTATTAACCGTTGACGGTTTCGTAAAAAGTCCAACTTCTGCGTTGTGCTGCATTTTGCAATGATTCAACTCCCCTGTTAAATAAAAAGACAGATTTAACAGGGCGGGTCCGATAAGTACGCTTCATCATTACAAAAATTACACGCCTTGAATTTGAACTCTTTACGAAACCGTCTCATTCGGACTTTTTACGAGACCATCAACCGTTACATTTTGAAAATTAGAGAAAACCAAATGGAATTATTATGAAAAAGTTTAAAATTTTGAGTATTTTTACTTCTGTGCTTTGTTTTTACCTGTTTTGTATACTTTTCTTTTTTCCTCAATCATTTTTTACCGATATGGGAATCGAAGGGAATGAAACAGCCTATTTTCTTGCGCGTCGTGCTTCTATGCTAATGTTAGGGATCAGTGTTTTGATGTTTTTTGCTCGAAGTATCCCTCATTCTCAAGCCAGGCAGGCTATTTCACTAGGTATTTGTGTAACAATGTCAGGATTCGCCATGACGGGAACTTATGAATTTATGCGTGGTTTTATAGGTAACAATATTCTCCCTGCAATTATTGTAGAGTCAAGTCTTTCAATTTCATTTTTTTATATTTGGTTATCTAATAAATATAAGAGAAAAGCTTGACGGTTTCGTAAAAAGTCCAACTTCTGCGTTGTGCTGCATTTTGCAATGATTCAACTCCCCTGTTAAATAAAAAGACAGATTTAACAGGGCGGGTCCGATAAGTACGCTTCATCATTACAAAAATTGCACACCTTGAATTTGAACTCTTTACGAAAC
>JAUVGT010000395.1 GCA_030593645.1 Deltaproteobacteria bacterium | reverse complement strand
TTCGGATAGATTTTTTATTAACAGCAGGTTATGCTCAACTGTTTTCCCAAACCCTATCCCCGGATCGACAATAATACTGTTTTTTGAAATTCCAAATTTTACCGCCCGATCCACTGCTTCTATAAGAAAGGTTTTAATTTCTCCAATCACATCCTTATAAGAGGGTGATTTTTGCATGATTTTTGGATTTCCGAGCATATGCATTAATATGACCGGTACATTGTATTTTGCCGCGATTTTTCCCATTTCCAGATCCAGGCGTAACGCGCCCACATCATTGATTATCGAAGCGCCCGCGTCTATGGCTTGCCTTGCTGTTTCAGCTTTTGTCGTATCGATGGAAATAGGAACCGAAATACGTTTTACCAGTTCTTTAATGACCGGTATCACCCGTTTGATTTCTTCTTTCACCGGTACATCTTCTGAAAAAGGCCGTGTCGACTCACCTCCGATATCAATAATATCCGCGCCATCCTCAACCAGTTTTTCACCACGTGCCACAGCCTTGTCTCGTGAAAAAAATGTCCCGCCATCAGAAAAGGAATCGGGTGTTACATTCACGATCCCCATGATATGTGTACGTTCACCCAGATTAAGACAATGCGATTCCCATGAAAGTTTATATTTCTTCATAGTCATTCGTTTAAAACCAGTAATGCATTGGTTTAATTACTTTTCTTCGCTGTCACCGGCCTGATCTGTATCTGTTCCGCTCTGTTTTGGGTCCTTTTCTGATTTTGAATCAGATTTCACCTCTTTATCCTCTTCAATCGATTTTGACGGCAACTTGATACCCGGCCGCATGGAAAGGATTAATTCATCCAGTTCCTTCCCCAAAACAGTTTCTTTTTCAATCAGAAGATCCACCAGTTTATGAAGAACGTCCAGATTTTCTTTCAGGACCTTTTTTGCGGTTTGATGGGCACGGTCTATCAGATTGAAAATTTCCTCGTCTATTTTTCTCGCGGTTTCATCAGAGTAGTCACGATGCTGCGCAATCTCCCTTCCCAGAAAAATCTGCTCTTCATCTTTCGCATACGAGAGAGGGCCAAGGACGTCACTCATCCCCCAGGCCCGAACCATCTTCTGGGCGATTTTGGTAGCCTGTTTAATATCACTTGACGCGCCTGTGGAAATTCGTGTAAAAATTATTTCCTCAGCTGCCCGTCCACCAAGGGCCACAGCCAGTCCGCTTTCAAGCTGGTCCTTATATTTGAAATCACTTTCATCAGGCAGATACCATGTTATACCTAACGCCCGTCCCCTCGGTATAATCGTAATCTTGTTAACCGTGTCGGTATTCGGCAGGAATCGCGCGACAAGTGCATGGCCGCCCTCATGATATGCGGTCGTTTTTTTGTCTTCCTCTGAAATGACCTTTGATTTGCGCTCAAGACCCATATATACTTTATCCTTAGCGTCCTCAAAATCGACCATTTCAACCTTTTCTTTATTCCTCTTGGCGGCGAGAAGAGCGGCTTCATTAACAAGGTTTTCAAGATCCGCTCCGGAAAAACCGGGAGTCCCCTTGGAAAGTATGACCGGTTTTACATCATCTGCTATGGGCGTCTTCTTCATATGGACTTTTAGTATCAGTTCCCGCCCCTTGATATCAGGCAGGGAAACCATTACCTGCCTGTCAAACCGTCCCGGCCGCATCAACGCGGGGTCCAGAACATCCGGACGGTTGGTGGCCGATATCAGGATCACTCCTTCATTCGATTCAAAACCGTCCATCTCAACAAGCAGCTGGTTTAAAGTCTGTTCTCTTTCATCATGCCCGCCGCCGAGACCGGCTCCCCTATGCCGGCCGACCGCGTCAATTTCATCAATAAATATGATACATGGGGCATTCTTTTTCCCCTGGACAAACAGATCTCTCACCCGGGAAGCACCCACACCCACAAACATTTCCACAAAATCCGAACCGCTGATGCTAAAAAACGGTACGTCGGCTTCGCCCGCGATGGCCCTTGCCAACAATGTCTTCCCCGTACCGGGAGAACCCATCAGGAGTACACCCTTTGGTATTCGACCACCAAGCCTGGTAAATTTTTTCGGTTCTCTTAAAAAATCAACAATTTCGCCGAGTTCTTCTTTTGCCTCATCGATCCCGGCAACATCCTCGAAAGTGACTTTATCCAGCTGGTCAGATAAAAGTCTTGCCCGGCTTTTCCCGAATGAAAGGGCTTTTCCGCCGCCTGACTGCATTTGACGCATAAAAAATATCCATACTCCGACCAATAACAGCAACGGAAACCATTGGCCGAGCATAATCAGATACCACGGATTATTATCCGGGGGTTTAGCTATAATCTTAACATTTTTCTCTCTTAGTATCTTAATCAGATCATCATCCTGCGGAGCATATATTTTAAATTTCCGATTATTTGTCTCTGTTACCGTAAGCTCCTGCCCCTGGATTTCGATTTCACTGATCCGTTCCTCATCAACCATATTCAGCAGTTCGGTGTAGGAGTAAGGTTCGCCCTGGATCTGCGGACGATTGATCAAGCTCCAAAGAGATAACATCATCAAAATGATGATCGCCCATACTGCGAGATTTTTATAAACTGGATTCAAATGATTAACCTCCTGCTCACCGGGAACAGGTTTATTGCCCGGGAGTTAAAATTTGTTTATAAGTGGTTTTAAAACCTTCGAAGGTTTTGGAAAAAGCTTCGAAGGTTTTAAAACCACTTATAAGAACCTGTTCGCCTTGGTGATATAATAAGATTTTCAATAACATCGATAGTCTATCATACTAAATCGTTTTTGTCAGAATAAACATTACCCGTAAAATTTAATCATTTTTTGGAATTACGCAAGATTTAGTTCTATTTTAAGAACATTTATATTTGAGGAACTCACTTTACAATATTCACTCTGCCGATATCCCACAACCCATAAAATTTTATCGCCGCTAAGCAGCACCGGACAATATGGCCGATGCTCCCGCGATATCTTGTGATCAACAAAAAATTTTTTCACTTTTTGTGACCCCTTCATTCCAAAGGGTGTAAAACGATCACCCGGTTCAATATTTCTAAGAATCAGCGGAAATAAAAGGCTTTCCATATTGAAAAAAACAGCACTCTGACCCGCAGTTCTTATCTTTTTAAAATTTACACTATTAATGACTAATAATTTCAAAAATACCCCGGCTTCCTTTATATAAACCGTTTCGGGTTTGTCGCCAGGTTTGGGAATATCATATTGAAATTTGAGAGGACCGACTGCCGCCGATTTTTCAGCAATAGAGCGTAATGATTCTTTTTCTTTATAGAACCCTATAACATTGTGATTTCGCCTGACCTGTATCCTATCCGGAAGATCAAGCCGGCCATAGTGAGACACGCCCTCCATAAGTTCCAGGCAGGAATGAATATGGGAATATCGGATTCTTCTTAAATCCCCTTTTACTGCGGATATCGCTCTCCGGATTATTCTCCGGTTTGCGGCAAAATGAATTTGAGAAAGCCTGGATACAGAAAGAAGAATGTACCCTTTGCCCGAAGAAACAATAACGTCTGAAAACATGGAATCCACCAGGCTTTCAACCCATTCCTCTTCAGACCTGACAATATCCGTCAGCCTGTTCAGACTCTGTATTATTTTTGGATTATATGTTTCCCGGATCGTCGGGATCAGTTCTGTACGTATTTTATTTCTTAAAATTTTTACATCCGCATTTGATGAATCAATAATAAATTCAATATTTTCAGAATCCAAATAACTCAATATTTCAGACCGGGTAAGTAATATCAAAGGTCTGACTATCCTGTTACCCCGTACAGGCGGAATACCCGATATGCCAAGAGGACCGCTCCCCCGGATTAAATACATTAATAATAGTTCCGCGTTATCATCCCCATGATGCCCCAATGCGATTTTTTGATATCCGTACTTTTTTGCAACCCGGTTGAAATAGTTATACCGAACATCCCTTGCGGCTTCTTCGAGGGAAAGTTTATGAACCTTCCTGTATTCATCAACATCTGTTTTCTCGGTATAAAAAGGCAGTCCAAACGATTTGACCATGGATTCTGTGAATACTGCATCAGCATCAGATTCCATAAACCGAAGACCGTGGTTTAAATGTGCTGCTCCCAGTTTTAAAGACCATTTTGGAGCAATTTTATACAGGGCATGAAGAAGCGCGGTGGAATCAGGTCCGCCTGAAACACCAACCAGGACTGAATCACCTTGTTTGAACATCTTAAAAGACAGTACAGCCCGGTCGATTTTATTATTAAAAACGTTTCTGATCCTGTTTTTTTTTAAATTTATTGAGTTCAATACTGATGGTCTCGTAAAAAGTCCGAATGAGACGGTTTCGTAAAAAGTTCAAATTCAAGGCGTGCAAATTTCGTAATCATGAAGCGTACTTATAGTACGTTGAATGATTGCGAAATGCAGCA
>JAUVGT010000406.1 GCA_030593645.1 Deltaproteobacteria bacterium | reverse complement strand
TGTTTCAAGGTTGGAAAGCAGCCTGATCATTTCAAGAATTTCTTTTGTCAGGTTTTGAGCTTCATCAATAAGCAGGATTACTTTTTTTTCTTCAGCCATTTTTTTCATTAAAAAAGCATTGAGAACATCAATAAGATCCTTGTTAGTGTCTGCTGATGAGTCGATTCCAAATTCGTCATTAATGCTTTTCAGGAGTTGGGTGGAATCCAGTTTGGGATTGAAAATATATGCCGCTTCAGTACTCTTATCCAGATTTTCAAGAAATACCCGGCACAGTGTTGTTTTTCCGGTGCCCACTTCACCTGTGATTTCTACAAAACCATCACCCTGGGATATCGCGTATGTCAGGTGGGCCATGGCCTCCTCATGGCACCTGCTGAGAAAGAAATATTCAGGATTAGGAACCAGTTTAAAGGGTCTTTCTTTTAGAGCAAAATAATATTGATACATCACAGCCTCTTTTTCAGCAGGATGGTTTTTTAACCGATCATAATAAACGCTTCAGACATCATATCCATGATATGAAAGCATAAGAAAAACAGAGTCCTATGTCAAGATGGAAAGATAAATACCGGCAAAGATTCGTACCCTGCTGAAAAAAGCATTGCCGGGAGCCGACTCCCCGGGAATTATTGGGAAAGTAACAGATACTATTGACATATTTATAATTTACGATATATTTAACATATGCACCAGTACCATATCAGTGCCAAAGGAGGGCTGGAGTGGATTCAAATCCTGAAGGAAGAAAGAATACACGTTTTACATATAAAACACATGTCACGCATGAAGACATTAAAAACGGTGTTCGCCGCGGGGCGAAAATGTTCAATTACAGCAAAGAAGGTCTATATTTTGAGGCTGATTTCCTGTTAAAACCCGGTGATGAAATTTATATCGGGATCGAAGATTCGCCGTATTCTTCAGGCGGCAATAAGTATGAATGTTACAGGGCACTCGTTAAGTGGAGAAAGACCTTTTCGGATAATGAATCTGCATATAAATACGGGTATGGTTTAAAACACTATTATACCGAAGAGGATTCTCCTGATGATTCACATGACAAAATATTTGATACCAAACTCCTGACACAGCTCATTTCGGAAAAACTAAAAGAAGGCCGGGAAGAAGGTAATAAGAGGAAAGATCCCAGGAAATCATTTTCACAGCGAATCGTCTTTGCATATAAGGAAAAGATACACAGAGGTTTGATAAAAAATATCAGCCGGAGCGGTGCGTTCATAAAAACCCGTGCAATTTTTCCGGTGGGCCATAATCTTACCCTGGCCTTCCCAAAGGGAAAGAAGAAAAAACCACTCACACTCAAAGGGAAAGTCATCTGGTCTGATCGGGATGGATTTGGTCTGGAATTCAGTCAAAGGTTATAATGCCGGTTTAACCTCAATGATACAACCTCCTGTTGGTGCCTGATCCCGGTACTCCGCACTCACGAACGGAAATAATTTAACCACCCCTATCAATAATTCTTGTTTGAAACCTTTCAGGGTGTACGTTTGTCCCGTAAAATATTATTGGAGATAACCACGCGCTGTATCTCCGAAGTCCCCTCATAAATCGTGAACACTCGAGCGTCCCTGTAAAACCGTTCAACAGGATATTCTTTGATAAAACCGTAGCCGCCATGAATTTGAAGGGCTTTCGCTACGATTCTGTTTACCATTTCAGAGGCGTACAATTTAGCCATGGATGCCTGGGTGGTATGATCTTCACCCCGGTCTTTCATTGCAGCGGCAGAGAGCATTAACTGTTTTGAAGCCTCGATTTCCGTTGCCATGTCAGCAATCATCCATCGAATTCCCTGGAACTTTGAGATTGGCCGACCGAACTGCTCCCTTTCTTTGGCGTAGCTGACTGCCGCATCAAAAGCAGCTTTGGCAACACCAAGAGACTGGGCCGCGATACCGATACGCCCCCCATCAAGACCGGTCATTGCGATCATGAATCCTTCACCTTCCGCTCCCAGCCGGTCTTCTACCGGTACACGGCAATTATCAAAAATAAGATCTGCGGTATCGGAACCCCTCAAACCCATTTTATCCTCAAGATTTCCTACCTGGCAGCCCGGGTTGTCGCTATTGACCAGAAACGCGCTGATTCCCTTGTGCTTTTTTGTATCATCGGTTTTGGCCGTAACAATGATGATACCTGCGTTTTTTGCCGTTGTTATAAAACGTTTAGTACCGTTTAAAATATAATGATTACCATCCCGAACCGCTTTTGTTGTTTGTCGTACAGGATCTGAACCGGCATTCGGTTCGGTCAACGCAAAGGCGCCAATCTTTTTTCCTGTTGCAAGTATTTTGAGATACTTGTTTTTTTGATCTTCGTTTCCATATCTCATAAGGCTTTCACATACGATGGAGTTATGGACAGACATAACGACAGCAGTCGACGCGCAGGAATAGGCCACTTCGGAAAGTGCAAGAACATAGCTCACGGTATCGGCTCCCGAACCATTATATTCCGGGGGGACCATCATTCCCATGAACCCGAGTTCCCCTAATTGGGCCAGGTTTTCGGATGGGAACTCTTTTGTCTTGTCCCGTTTTGCCGCTGTGGGTGCGATGACTTCCCGCGAAAAATCTCTGACCATGGTTTGTATCATTTTTTGCTCATCCGTAAGCTGTACTGACATAGAGTTGTCCCTTTCTTTATGTGCCAATTGATCAATAATTTATTTTTTCAAGGACCGTAAACGACAACGATAAGTTCTGCCTGCTCCTTGCCCGTATTTTTCAAATTATGCTGTATCCCGGAGTTAAAATGCAGGGAATCTCCTGTTTGCAAATGATTAATATGATCACCGACAATAATATCCACTTTACCGGAAAGTACATATACAAATTCTTCTCCTTCATGCTGGTATCCGACACCTTCATGATCATGCAGGGAATCGATAATAATCTTAAAAGCCTTTAGATGGCTGTTTTCCGCTCCAGGCGTTAAGGTTGTATATGCGTAGTTTGAGGTACGCTTGCTGTATGCTTTAACTCGTTTTTTCAGGTTTGATTCCTGATCCTTTAACAGGAAACCGGAGTCAAGTTGAAGCGCGCGTGAAATTTGTAGAAGAGCTCCAACAGGCGGTATTTCTGTGCCTGTTTCTATTTTTTTGAGATATTCGACAGAAAAACCGGTTTCATTAGCCAGTGTATGATAAGTGATTTTTTTGTCCAGGCGTGCTTTTTTTATTTTTTTACCAACCGGGTCCGGCGTTTTTTTTCGCGGCATTATTCCTCCTTCAGATTGATTGTTGTTTACGAATAACCACTTCGACTGCTTTACTAAATAATTTCCCGTATGCCAATAATTAAATGATGATCTTCTGATAACCCGGTCGTAAAATTTAAAATGACACGGATTGATTTATGAAATATATACTTGATTTTAAAAAGAATATATTGTAACAACGTTAGTTAGGGTCAGAAGGTGTGTATCATGGTTGTAATCTTGGATATACAATACAAAAACCAGTTGCGGACACTATTCTCTTATAAAAATGGATATATTATCTGAAAAAATTACGAAACTGATTTTTAAGAAAAATATCGAACAGGACATTGGTGAAATATCATTAGACTCGAAAATGCTGAAGGTTCTATCCGCATTAGACGGGGAAAAGGATATAGCGGCAATTGCCGTTGAATTGGATATTCGAATCATTGATATTAAAAATGTTCTTAGTAAACTTAATAAACATAAGCTGATCCTACAGGTCAAGCAGATCGGACCCACTTTGGGGAAAGATTTTTTTGATTTTATGGAATCAAACCTGGCTGAGGCCATGGGACCGATAGCAAAGATGCTGATTGGTGACATTGTAAGAGATATGGGGGAAACTATCGATGCTTTTCCAAAAGACCAGGCAGCCGAACTCGTAAGAAAAATATCTTTAAAGATTTTTATTGATGGAAAAAAGCAGGCGTTTTTGATGAATATGAAATCGAAGCTGGGTTAACAATCGGAATGACGAAAATCAAGGGTTGACGGTTTCGTAATCCGCCGTAGGCGGACCAACTTCTGCGTTGTGCTGCATTTCGCAATCATTCAACTCCCCTGTTAAATAAAAAGACAAATTTAACAGGGCGGGTCCGATAAGTACGCTTCATGATTACGAAATTTGCACGCCTTGAATTTGAACTTTTTACGAAACCGTCTAATTCGGACTTTTTACGAGACCAT
>JAUVGT010000379.1 GCA_030593645.1 Deltaproteobacteria bacterium | reverse complement strand
TATGGACACCACGACGATCATGATTTTTACATTGGTTACAAATACCCCGTTCAGATCCGGTATGTATATTCCCAAATTCGTTGTTTTTGTCTCCATCAGTTCCGGGAATTTCACACGCTTTGCACCCAGAATGATTAAATTACTCATCTCGAGAATAATTCCGATCATCAAGCCTGTAATTGCGGCTGACGCACGGGGTGCATTACGCAACGGACGATAACCGACTCGTTCCACAAACATGCCCACAAATGAAGTCAAGAACATGGTGATCAGGATTGTCAATGTGATCAGCAGCGGTGCTGGTAAAACGATTGCCCCTGTGGAAAACAGTGCCAGTAAAATAGTCGAAACACCACAGCCGATATATGCCCCGACCATAAAGATATCACCGTGGGCAAAATTAAAAAGCATCAGGATACTGTATACCATGGAGTACCCCAGAGCAATCAGGGCCAAAAAACTGCCATATTGCAGGGCATTAATAAAGTATTGACAAAATTCAGGAAACGAAATAAACGACATCATTTTTTCCTTGTGTTTAAAAACGGGCGGGCCGGATTTTTTCTCAGCCCGCCCGGATTTTTAATACTCATCCATTTGGATTTATAAACAATCTACTTATCCATGCGATCAGTTACGGGCAAACCGATTTATAAAATTCATATTCACCCTTATCACTGATCCTGACGAGAACCGCGCATTTACTCGGGTCGCCGTCTTCGCTGAAGGTCATTTTTCCTGTGATCCCTTCAAACTCCTTGATATTTGCCATTGCATCACGGATGCCCTGACGGTCTTTTTTAAGATCACCGGTAATGGTTCCGTAAGCCTTAATCGCCTGTTCAACGATCCTGATGGCATCCCATGTGAGAGCTCCCACGTCGTCCGGTACGTATCCATGTTTTTTCTGATATCGGTCAATAAATGCTTTTGTTGCGCCCACAGCGCCGGCTGCCGCGTAATGGGTACTGAAAAACAACCCGTAGCAATCTTTACCGCATAATTGAACAGTCTCGGCTGAACCCCAGCTGTCACTACCGACAATGGGTTTATTCCATCCAAGCTGGTGTGCCTGCTGTACAATCAGGGCGATTTCATTATAATACTGGGGAGTAAACAGAACTTCCGCGCCCGAATTGATTATTTTTGTCAACTGGGAACTGAAGTCAGCGTCTTTGGTGGTAAAGCTTTCATATGCAACCACAGAACCGGGTCCATGCCGGCCTTCCCATGCTTTCTTAAAGAACTCAGCAAGCCCCTTGGGATAGTCGCTTGCCACGTCGTACAGAACCGCGGCCTTGGTAAATTTGAATTCATCTGTAATAAAGTTTGCTGCAACCGGGCCCTGGAACGGATCAAGAAAACATCCGCGGAAAACAAAGGGGCGGTCTTTGGTGGTTTTGGGATTTGTTGACCAGGGACTGATCATCGGTGTACTGTAATTATTCGCGACTTCACCGGCCGGAATAGCCTGTTTGGATGACTGCGGGCCGACAATAACAAGCACTTCATCCTCGGTGATCATTTTTGTATTGACCTTAACTGCTGATTCAGCCTTGGATTCATTGTCCTCGATGACCAGTTCCACCATGTACTTGGTTCCGCCCACATCAAGTCCTCCTGCGCCGTTAATGTCTTCCAGCCACATCTGGACTGCGAATTTTGTACCCTCGCCGACTTTAGGGATATCGCCTGTAATCGGTGCGTTTATCCCGATTTTGATGGTCTTGGGTGCCTCGGGTCCGCATGCCGTAAAAACCAAACCCAAAACAAGACAGGAAATAATCACAACACTTAATAATCCTTTTTTCATCTCTACCTCCTCTTAAACTGCAGCTTATTGGAATGTTAAATGAAAACTGAACGCGATCCAACCCTTAGTAATTTTGCACAACTAACACAGGGATAATATTTTATCAAATTATTTTAATGTTTTGTATTGCCCTCCCCTCCTGGTTGAAATTTAAGTGGATACATATGAATAGTTAATTGTCGGTGCTCCTTGGTCTTTATTTTTTTGACAACTGATAGATATTTTTTCATCCCACTTGTAAGATGTTGTTTTAACCGCAGATTACTCTGATCACGCTGATATGTTGCTTTTAGGACAGACACGATGGCACAGCCCCTACAAATAATCCTACCCATGAAGCGATCTGTCCAGCGCCTTAAATGACGCCTCCAGCATAACTTCGGCCAGAGTGGGATGGGCATGGATGGTTTTGGCCAGATCTTTTACCGTACAACCGGTTTGTACTGCCAGGACCCCTTCCGCGATAAGATCCGTGGCATGGGGGCCTATGATATGTACACCGAGCACTTTTCCGGTTTCAGCGTTTGAAACTATCTTTGCCTGACCCGCAATCTCCCCGATAACCTGTGCTTTTCCAAGGGTTCGAAAAAGGACCGTATCGGCCCGGACCGCATTTTCGGGCAGAGCTTCTTTTGCCTGGGCTTCAGTCAGTCCGACATTGGCAACTTCGGGCATGGTGAAGATCGCGCCCGGAACAGCTGAATAGTCCATTTTTTCACTTCCGCCCATAACATTTTCAGCCGCGACCATTCCTTCTGTCGAAGCGACATGCGCCAGCATGACCTTTTCCGGTCCAAGAACATCACCAATCGCGAATACACCGGGCACATCGGTCTTCATCCTGTCATTCACAGAAATCCATCCCCTGTCATCCGGCTTGAGTCCGATCTTTGAAAGACCCAGGCCGGAAGTGTTCGGTTTCCTTCCAATGCAGATCAGCACCTTTTCCACGTCGATGGCTTGAGGCTCCACCGGTTTTGATCCGGACGCATCTGTAAATGGTGACGTCCCAATGGTCACACGATTTTTCCCATCATGCGTTTCGACCTTTTCCACGGTCCGGTCGACCATAAACTTAATTTTGTGTTTTTTCATCTCTCGCATCAGGACCTTGGAACAATCCTGGTCTACGGATGGAAGGGGTAGCAGGCGCGACAGGCCTTCAACAAGGGTTACTTCGGTCCCGAGCGATTTCAAAATAAAAGCGAATTCACAACCGATTACACCGCCGCCGACAATCAGAATCGATTCGGGTATCTTTTTGAGGTTCAGAATATGATTGCTCGACAGGATACGTTCTCCATCAAAAGGAAATCCCGGTATACTTAAAGTCTGTGTCCCTGTTGCGATAATCAGGCTGTCCCACCGAACCTCCCGTTTAGATTCATCTTCCTGTTTTACAATGATTTTTCCGGGTGCTTCAATACAGCCCCGGCCTTTCAGATATTCTATTTTATGATGTTTTAAGAGTCCAAGAATTCCCCTGGACTGAGCGTCGATGACCTTTTTTTTCCGATCCATCAGCGCGGTGATATCCGGAGAAAAACTGCCGTCTATTTTGATTCCAAATTCAGCGGCACGCCGGAAACTTCCGAGCATTTCAGCTGTTTTGATCATTACTTTGGAAGGGATACATCCCCGGTTCAGACAGGTCCCGCCCACATTATCCTTTTCAATTACCGTTACCTCAGCACCCATCTGGGCCGCGCGCACAGCAGCGACATATCCGCCGGGACCTGCTCCTAATATCGCGATTTTTTGACTCATGAAAATCCTGCTTTTACTATATGGGATAAAATTTATGTGTTACAAACGATTTGGAATTGATGCGCTAAACATTATTGCCCTATGTAGATATTTTATTTAATATTGTCAACAATTATTGAAGAATAAATAAATTTTTATGTAAAATATTGACAAATACATCAATTTGGGTTAGCAATTTTTATATATATGTCTGAACTTTTGGTTTTCAATCATTCACTTAACAGAATTGGGTAAACACATGAAAATTGATGAAACAAATATTAAAATTATCAAGTACCTTCGCAATGGCAGGGAATCATATCGAAATATTGCCGACGAACTGGGTATTACGGAAAATACAGTCAGGTCAAGGGTTAACAAACTGATCGAGGAAGGAATACTCGATATATCCGGTGTTGTCGACCCGGAGGCCATTTCCGGTCACAGGATCGCCTTTGTTGGTGTTAAACTGGCAAAACTGGATCTTGTGAAAAAAGGAAAAGAATTCAGTGAATTAAGGGGCGTGGTATCTGTAAGTGTGGTCACGGGACGATTTGACTTGATCGTTATAGTCCTCTTAAAAGAAGGGTTCAATTTGCTGGAATTTTATACAAATGAAGTTTACAAACTCAAAGATGTTCGATCGGTTGAAACATTTGTTGTTTATAAAGGCTATAATCTGAAAGTACCTTATATTCTATGATCATTAGTATTCATTTTTTCATCAATAATGACGGTGTCGTAAAGAGTCCAACTTCTGCGTTGTGCTGCATTTCGCAATCATTCAACGTACGATAAGTACGCTTCATGATTACAAAATTTGCACGCCTTGAATTTGAACTTTTTACAAGACCATCGATAATAACGGTTCGAATTAAATTGAACCGTTTTACACGGCAGGATAATTACCTCTTATCATTATACTTATAATATTAAAAAGGGGAGCAAAAAATGGAACAACTTCTAAGAACTGTCTTCTATGACCGCCATGTGAAGTAGGGAGCTCAGATCGTTGAATTCGGCGGCTGGGAGATGCCGATATAATATAAAACCGGTATTGTACAAGAACACCTGATGACACGAAAACAATCCGGTTTGTTTGATGTTTCACATATGGGAAGATTTGTTTTCCGGGGTAAAGATG
>JAUVGT010000199.1 GCA_030593645.1 Deltaproteobacteria bacterium | reverse complement strand
AGCCAAATTGTTCTTTTGGAGGAATCACGGCAACAACTGGCGTGATATCAGATTTTTCGCAAAACACCTTCATACGCTGTAGATATTTAAACATTTCTATGTAATTGGTTTCAGGTATACCCTCTCCTTTAACTACTTTTAAATAATTTACATGAACATCGTTTGGGAAGAGATTGATAATAGCGACTTTAGGATGTAACAATGGAGCATATTTCTCAAGCATCCAGGACATTTCTAAAGCACTATACCCATTAACCCCAAGGTTTATTGGCGTCGCGTGTATCCCTTTTGAATTTAGCTTTAGACCGAATTGATTTACAAATGTATTTTCGGCTGTTACCCATAACCCCTCTGTAAATGAGTCACCTAGAAAGAAAATGGTAAACAAAGATCTCTTCAGTTCAAATTCAGTTTTTTTGAACCCGTATCCATCGGTTTCATAATATACATCCTCATAGACCTTACATTTTCTTAGAAGAGACGTAAACTCTGATGTCGCCAGTATTGATAAAGCTTGGTAATGCGATCCAGACCAGACACGAACATTGTAGATGCCAATATTTGGGCGGTATCTATATTTCAACACCCCAAACATTTTTTCCTCAACAAACATGCTCTTAGGAAGAATTATACCCAGATCGAAATCCCATATTGTTTGGAAATGTTCCTCTCCGTTTTTCGATGAAATTGCGTTGATCAATTGCTTATAATTTTCGTCTATGGTCATGTTTCTAATGATTTTGTTTTTTCTTATTCGATTGTGAACATGCCCACCTGAATCTTTTACAAGTTTCAATTTGAAATTAAGAAGACCCCATGCAAGAAATATTGTAACGCCAATGGATAGAAGCACTGTCACAATACAAAACACAATGTGCTTTTTTTTCATCATTCAGTCCTTTTAAAACTCATAAGTCTAAAGCAAAAGTATCAGTGTTTTGAGAAAAATTTGGGGACATTCTATGATTTCATGCTTCTCAATGAAATGCACAAGTGAAAGGCATATAGAGAACTGGGTCTGAAAAAATAAACGGGAAATCTTCAATTTCAAGACATTTATTTATACCAACGGAAGATATCTTTCGCCTCTTGTCTGGTTTTCGGTTTTGGCGGGTTTATTCGATAGCCAAAAGTTACCATGTAAGAAACGCCAAATTTCTCATTATCTATATCACAAGATTGAGCAAGTACTTCTTCAACTTCTTTTCTTTGAAAGCCTTCAATCGGGCAACTATCTATTCCAATCATCGCGGCGGATGTCATCATATTTCCCAATGCGATATAAGTTTGTTTACATGACCAGTCAAACAACGTTCGATCATTTTCTAATAGAGCGAAATCAGATTCCTGAAACTTTTTTAGTATTCGACTTCTTGTTTCGAACACCTCATCGGTGTTGTTTTGAATGTCTTTCATAAAATATTTCACATAATCCGAATCATACTTCATAAAATAAGCTTTTTTAACGAGACATACGATAAGATGACTGCAAGTCGGTAACTGTTTTTGACCTCCCCAGGTATAGGCTCTTAACTTTTCACTAATTTCACGATTTTGGACAATAAGAAATTCCCAGGGCTCGATTCCAAAAGAGCTTGGTGATAACCGCGCGGTCTCTAGTATAAAATTGAAATCCTCATCACTAATTTTTTTATCCGGATTAAATTCTTTACATGCATGTCTAAATTTAAACACACTTAAGATATCTTCTTTTTTCATTTCGCTCTCCTTTTTTTGTGCTACTATAATTTCTCACTGAATAAGGCAAATCCCGGTTAAATACTGATTCATAATCAATAATTTCGCCATCCTCAGTGGTTTGCCAAGGAACATCGTTATGAGGAGGAAAACCCAGGGGTCTTGATTCTTGACAGTATTTACAAAAGAGTAAAGAATGGCGGTTTCGTAAAAAGTCCAACTTCTGCGTTGTGCTGCATTTCGCAATCATTCAACGTACTATAAGTACGCTTCATGATTACGAAATTTGTACGCCTTGAATTTGAACTTTTTACGAAACCGTCACATTCGGACTTTTTACGAGACCATCAAGAATGAAGACCTGATATTTTCCCCAAGTATACTTGTATCAACCTTGACAATTTCGACAATGATTATTCCAAACGAATCCTTTGTTGAATAATTTTCCTGGAAATTGATTTCCGTTTTTAAAACACCTGCAGCCAGGGCCAGTATTTTATCTTTTTCAACCATTTTGTCTATTATAATTGTAAGGCTTTCCAGATATGTTCCGGCCTTTTCAAGAACCTCCCTTTTAGCCTTTCTCACCGCTGCTGCACGTGCATCATCCGGCGACTGGCTTCCGCCAAAAGACTGTCTGACAGTATGGGTATAGGTTTTAATTTTGGCAAAGGAATATACGTTTTTTTCATTAACAGTCCTTTTTTAAATTGGGAATACTACATGCAGATTAGAACAATAATAAAATTAAGTCAAATCCGCGTGATGGGAAACAGCAATTCTCGGTGAATGTAATAAAAATTACCAAACACACTCCGAATGTCATACCGGCGGAGTGCTTATACTGATTTTTAAAACGTTCACCGAGAATTGCTGACCGGACCATTTTATTTTTTACATAGATAAGTCCTGATGTGTTATAATCAAAAACACGATTCAGCCCAGCCAACACTGTCTCTGAAGTATGGTGATGATGACTTAAACAAAATTGTTGGATCAATTTCCACCTAACCCATAAAAAATTACCTGATCTATTTGTATCCAATCGATTTACAAAACAATTTAAAGTGAGGTGTTTATTATGAAAATTCAAAAACTTGTTCTAATCGCATCAATTTCAATACTTACGTTAATCTTCCTGAACAGTTCAATAGCAATCGGCCTACCAAAACCCGGGAAAAAACCTGGGGGACAGCCAGGGGCTGCACCTCCTCTCCCGTTTAAAAAAGTATATAATGCTGACAGTACAAGTGATACGGATTGTTATCAGGAAGCATTAAATACTTTAAAAAACTGTATAAATGATTGCCCTGAACTGGATATGGAATCAAGTGATCCTGATCTTGAAGGCGCAAAATGCATTGTCAAATGTATGGAAACCTGTGTGTCATCTTTAAGTGATTGCGATTAATATTATTTGATGTGGTTTTAACACGTAAAGGACTCCAGGCGGCGTACTGGTGCATTGTTGCCAAATTGATTAATGTTTTTCATCTTTTGGATACTGCTTTTTTATACAATCAGGACAAATGCCATGGCTAAATCGAGCATCTGAATGCTCACTGAGCTTTGAATCGTGCTTCTCTACCGGTTCGCGAGCATAATCGAGTGCTTTCAAGCGATGCTCCGACCCGTCCAAAGCTACAATGATCAAGTTGAACATGATTCCCTCTTTTCCTATCTTAAAGACCATTTATACCAACTGGCTAAAGATAAGGTGTTTTGTTAAAATATCAAGAAGTGCCTGCCCCTATATTTCGTTCCAGTGCCTTTCATCAAATTAATTTTTCAAAGAATACTTGACAGGGGGTTCATCATTTATTATAAGTATAGTCAAAGTTGAATAATCAAAGGTGATTAATATGAATGTGGCAAAGTTTGTTGTTCTGGGCTCACTGGAATTGATTGGTGAAGGGAGCGGCTATGATATTATCACAGAGCTTGAAAAGAAGAAAATCAGCAAGTGGACCGAGGTTAAAAACGGGTCCATATACCATGCGTTGAAAAAATTGAATCAGGAAAAAGCGGTACAGGAAGTCACAAAATTAAAAAACGGACTTTACCCGGAGAAAACAATATATAGAGCCACAGATTATGGCCGATCACTTTTTGATAAACTTCAAGCTGAAGCCTTTAATGGATTATATCCAAAATTTTACGGATTTAAACTCGCGCTAAAATTCAACCGGCGGCGCTCTCCAAAGGAGATCAAAGAATTTGGTGAAAAAGCGATCAGAATGATAGAGAATACACTCAAAGGGATGGAAATGTATCTCAATTCACCGGAAATACCCAAATCGCAAAAGGAATTTGATCGCTTTTTTATTGAACATGAAAGGCTGCTGTTTGAAGCGGAAAAATACTGGATTCAACAGGTGATTATTCGATTTGGGGAATAATTGAGATAATCCTGATTTTTTTTATCCATATATTTTAATTTGAATAGTTATAATGAAATAGTTAAACAGGAGGTCAATATATGATTACCTTAAGAGTAAACGACAAAGCGTACAAAGTAGATGTTGACCCTGAAACACCTTTGCTCTGGGTACTTCGTGAGCAGCTGGGACTCACAGGGACAAAATACAGCTGTGGAATTGCTGAATGCGGCGCCTGCACGGTGCACATCGATGGTGAACCGGTTCTGTCCTGCATCACCACGATAGAAGATGTATCGGGGCAGGATATTACAACAATCGAAGGTTTACAGGGATGGATAGCGGATTCCCTGCGTGAAGGATGGATAAACGAAGATGTTTCTCAATGCGGATATTGTCAACCCGGTCAAATTATGACTGCCGCCGCACTGCTTGAGTCAAACCCTCATCCCAACGATGATGATATCAACAATGCAATGTCAGGCGTTTACTGTCGGTGCGGGACCTACCCGGAAATACGGAAAGCGATCCACCATGCATCATCTGTATCGTCTGTATCATCTGTATCCTGGGGGGTTGATCATGAAAAAAAATAAAGTGGATAAAGGGAGACGCCGTTTCCTGAAGTTTGGGGTTATGGGCAGTGCGGGTCTGGTCATGGCAGTCTATTTTGGGACCGGAGGTGAAAAAACAAAAAAAGCATTTGAAATATGGAACAAGGATTCAAGTATACTTGCGCCGAATGCCTGGATCAGTATCGATTCAACGGGTATTGTAACGGTCAGGGTCAATCATTCTGAGCTTGGGCAGGGGATTACCACCGCACTGCCGATGATCATTGCTGAAGAGTTGGAAGCGGACTGGTCACGTATTCGTTTTGAAATCGCGCCGGCGGAAGCTGTATATAAAAATCCAGCCTTTAATTCTCAGCTGACAGCGGCCAGTACGAGTGTTAAGACTTCCTGGGATATATTAAGAAAGGCAGGTGCCGCGGTGCGCGAAATGCTGATCGCTGCAGCCGCATCAACCTGGAACGTCAACGTTTCTGAATGCCGGGCTGAAAAAGGAGCTGTCATTCACACCACCAGCGGACAGAGGCTGGAATTTGGAAAATTGGCCGGCAGAGCATCCCGTCTTCCCGTACCCAAGAAAGTCGTTTTAAAGAATCCCGATGAATTTAAGATTATTGGTCAACCCCTGAAGCGTCTCGACTCATCTTCTAAATTTAACGGGAGCGCTGTTTTTGGAATCGATGTTAAGCTGCCGGGTTTGTTAACCGCCACGGTCATTCATCCACCGGTTTTCAATGCCCGGGTAAAATTATTCGATTCCGACACTATCAAAAATATGAAAGGTATTCGTCATGTACTTGAAATCGATAATGGAATTGCGGTTGTGGCTGATTCGTTTTGGCAGGCAAAAAATGGAGCAGATACCCTGAAGATTGAGTGGACCCACAATGAGATTAAAGACCTTGATAGTGAGAAATTGCTCAAGCGCTGGGGTGAATTGTCTAATAAAGAAGGAAAAACCATTCATGAACAGGGAAACCCAAAAGAAGCTTTAGCAAATTCCTCTAAGGAGATTAAGGCTGTATATGAACTCCCCTATCAAGCCCATGCAACGGCTGAACCCATGAACTGTACAGCTTATATTCATAAAGGTATTTGTGATGTTTGGGCCCCGACTCAAAACCAGGATGCCGCCCAGGAAATGGCTGCCAGGATTACGGGTTTGAAATATGAGAATATAAACATTCACACGCCCTTTGTTGGCGGAGGCTTTGGACGCCGGATCGCTGTGGACTATGTGGCCGAGGCCGTACAAATAGCCAAAATGATAAAGGCGCCGGTAAAAGTGATATGGACCCGCGAAGAGGATATGACCAATGATTTTTATCGACCCGCCAACACCAATGTGATTAAGGCCGGTCTCAATGAACAGGGTTTTCCCGTTACATGGTCACACCGTATTGTAGGACCCGATCATATGGCCCATATGCTTCCCAGGCTCCTTCCATCATTCCTTCCCTATTGGATACCGCGGAGTTTAAGAGATCTCGTGTCAGGAATCGCAAATAGAGTTCTCCCCGGTGTGATCCCCGGTAAAAAGATCTCAGAGGGTGCATCTCATATACCGTATGCGATTGAAAATATAAATGTCGACTATGTAGAGGATGATCCCGGTATTCCACTCGGTTTCTGGCGGTCGGTGGCCTTTTCACATAATACTTTTGTGGTCGAAAGTTTTATTGATGAAATCGCTGCAGCCGCGGAGAAGGACCCTTTTAAACTGCGTTTAAAGCTGCTGGAGGGAAAACCAAGAATGCAGAATGTACTTAAACTCGCTGCTGAAAAAACCGGTTGGACAAATGAAAATACCAATGGCTTAAGTCGCGGAATTGCTTTTTTGGATTTCCATGGCACCATTCTATGTTTTATTGCAGAAGTTACTGTAAGCCCAAAAGGCCATGTCAAGGTACAGCGTGTGATTTGCGCTGTGGATTGCGGTATTGTCATTAATCCTCAAATTGTAAAATCGCAGATCAGCGGTGGAATTGTGTTTGGTCTTACTGCCACGTTAAAAAGTTCGATTACGGTTCGTAAGGGTCGTATTGTGGAGAGTAATTTTGATGATTTTCCATTATTGCGAATTGATGAAATGCCGGTGGTAGATGTGCATATGGTAAAAAGTGCCCAGCCGCCTACCGGTATTGGGGAATCTGCAGTACCCTTAATCGCACCCGCAGTAACCAACGCCGTTTTTGCTGCGACGGGAAAACGTATCAGGAGAATACCGATTGATAACCAGACGTTGATTATGCGTTAGTAATAGGAGTGGTTTCTATACCCGCCGTTGTCCAAACTTATTGAATTATGTCGGTTCCGATTTCCGGCCTTCCGGTGGCGTACTTCCCTCCCGGAGGCCCATGATATGCCCGATGCCCTCCAGTAACGCGCTTTCTGTAATGGCCGACATGGTTATTCCTCCTCCCTTCCGAATATAGATCATCAGGGCGAAGGTGATGGTTTTAGGTTTTACCAATAGAAGTGCAGAAATTTATCGTTATTTCCTGTTGGACATAAACCGATATTCTATGAGATTGTTGGGTGCTAAAATACTTTTCCATAGCTGTAATATTTTGTGAAAAGTGTAAAAAAATATGCAAAAAAGGAGCACAGTATGAATATTCGAAATCTGATCGTGAAATATGTTTTGATCATCACACTCATTTCCATGCCGGCGGGGGTTTGTCTGGCGGGTGGATTGGATATGTTTAAAGGAGAAAAAGGGGTCCTTAGAATCTCCGGCGGGACCGCCCATATCCCCGTAATGAAGGAAGCCGCCAAAAGAATCATGTCGTTTAACCCGTATATCCAGATCACTATTGCCGGCGGCGGTTCGGGTGTGGGAATCAAACAGGTCGGAGAAGGACTTGTTGATATCGGAAATTCCGGCAGGCAGCCAACCCGGGCCGAAATCAAAAAGTATAGCCTAAAAATCTATAAATGGGCCATTGACGGTGTCGCGGCGGTAAACAATCCTAAAAACCCTGTTCAGGTGATCACCGGCCGACAGCTTCAGGATATATTTTCGGGAAAGATCACAAGCTGGAAAGAACTGGGCGGCGACACCAGGCCGGTCAATATTTATACCCGTGACAAAGCAAGCGGAACCCGCAGTGTATTCTGGAAAAAGGCATTGAAAAAGTCGGACATCACCGGCAGCGCAAATGTGGTTGTTTCCAACGGCGCGATGAAAACCGCTGTGAACAACGATCCTTACAGCATCGGTTATGTTTCTGTCGGGTTTATTGATGAAAATGTTTCCGCAATCACCCTGGATGGTGTAAAGCCGACAATGGATTCGGTAAAAAATGGTCAATACCAGGTGGCCAGAGGACTTTACAGCAATACAAAGGGAGAAGCCAAGGGTCTGGCGAAAAAATTCATCGATTATATTCTTGGACCGGAAGGCCAAAAAATAGCTCTTGAGAAAGGATTTATCCCTGTAAACTGATGAATGTTAAGGAGATCACTTCAAAATCCATTTTTTTGGGCGCGTCGATTTTAACGGCCGGTACGACCCTCTTTATACTCGGATTTATGCTCATCCTGGCCTTCCCGATACTCACCGGGGGTCTGTTGATGGATATGCTCACAAAACCCTGGTCTCCGGATCAGGGTTCTTTCGGTCTTATCTCCATGATTGCCGGCTCGATCTATATTGCTTTTCTGGCTCTGACCTTAAGCTTTCCCATTAGTCTTGGATGCTCTTATTTTATCGGTATATGTAATCCCGTCGGACCTGGAAAATGGCTGATTAAAGTGGTTGAGTTCATGACCGCAATTCCCACGGTCATCTATGGGTTTACAGGGATTATTCTTCTGGTTCCTATCATTCGGGAATGGTTCCTGAAGGGATCAGGCATGTGTATTCTTTCTGCCGCCATCATGCTGGGAATCTTAATATCGCCCACGATGATACTGTTTTTCACGCAAAGTTTTAAAATGGTTCCCCCAACCTATTTAAACGCCGTGGATGCGCTCGGGGGCAGCAGCGCTCAGAAATTTTTACATGTGGTACTTCCCTATTCATTGAGGGGGATGCTCACGGGTATTATCCTGTCATTCGGCAGGGCCATGGGAGACACCCTGATCGCACTGATGATCAGCGGGAACTCCGTTGCCATGCCGGGATCGATACTCGATTCAGCCAGAACCCTGACTGCCCATATCGCATTGATCATTGCGGCGGATTTTGACAGCATTGAGTTTAAAACAATCTTTATCTGCGGTATTCTTTTGTATTCCATGACCGGTACCGGCGTTATTCTGGTCAGATATTCAGCCAGGAAGACAGATATTAAATGAAACCGAACT
>JAUVGT010000282.1 GCA_030593645.1 Deltaproteobacteria bacterium | reverse complement strand
GTACTTATCGGACCCGCCCTGTTAAATCTGTCTTTTTATTTAACAGGGGAGTTGAATGATTGCGAAATGCAGCGTAACACAGCGGAACGCAGAAGTTGGACTTTTTACGAAATCGTCAGTGTTTTAATTGATTGAAATCTCCATCATTACAGTCAGGTTTAGAAACAGCTCCTACACTCTTAGAATCCTTGTTGGAGCGTAGCGTAAATCCGCCTATGGCGGGAATCCTTTTCTATATTACAGGGCTGAAAAATTGTCAAAAAAAAAGGATAACCCATACGTGATGGTCTATCCTTTTTTAAATCAATTCCAGATGTAAGTGTTTATGGCAATGTCAGCATATGAGCTCGATGCTTATACCCTTGTGCCGACCAGAACTACACGCTGCTTAGCCCTTTCGAGAGCTGCCCTGGCTCTAATAAAATCGACTTTCTCTTTGGATCTTTCGTCCGAAAGCCGTTTTTCCGATCTTTCTATGGCAGCCTGTGCTCTTTCAATGTCAATATCACTTCTTCTTTCAGCGGATTCCGCAAGTACCGTTACTTTTTCCGGCAGGGCTTCCGCAAAACCACCGCTTACAAAAACATATCTTTCATTGCCGCTTTCATCTTTGTAACGAATCGTTCCTGTTTTAAGTGAAGTCATAAAAGGAGTATGGCCGTTCAGCACGCCAAATTCACCCATACTTCCAGGCGCCATAACCATCTGTGTGGGTTCGTTAACAACTTCCTTTTCAGGAGTAACAACTTCTAATATTATATTTTCAGCCATGTCAAACCCTCTTAATGATTATTCAGCAGCCAGTTTTTTGGCTTTTTCAATGACATCGTTAATGTCTCCGACCATATGAAATGCCTGTTCCGGAAGGTCATCATACTTTCCTTCAATAATCTCTTTAAACCCAGTGACAGTGTCTTCAATTTTAACATACCTTCCGGGAGTGTTTGTAAAAACTTCCGCCACATGGAAAGGCTGAGATAAAAATCGTTCCAGTTTTCTTGCCCTGGATACTGTAATTTTATCTTCATCCGACAACTCATCAATCCCAAGAATAGCGATAATGTCCTGGAGCTCTGTATACTTTTGAAGTATCTGCTGCACCTGCCGAGCGACAAGGTAATGTTCTTCTCCAATATACGCGGCATCGAGAATCCTTGATGTCGAATCCAGCGGATCCACCGAAGGATAAATACCTTTTTCAACCAGTTTACGTGAAAGTACCACAGTACCGTCAAGATGCGCGAATGTGGTCGCGGGAGCGGGGTCGGTCAAGTCGTCCGCGGGCACATACACACATTGTACCGCGGTAATGGACCCTTTATCGGTTGATGTAATTCGTTCCTGGAGTTCACCAAGGTCAACCGCCAGAGTCGGCTGATAACCAACTGCGGACGGCATACGGCCCAACAGTGCTGAAACTTCGGAACCGGCCTGGGTAAAACGGTATATATTATCGATAAAAATAAGAACATCCTGTCCTTCTACATCACGAAAATATTCGGCAGCGGTCAGGGCTGAAAGTGCCACACGGGCCCTTGCGCCGGGCGGTTCAGTCATCTGCCCGTAAATCAGGGCGGCTTTGGGAAGCACACCGGCTTCCTTCATTTCGTGGTAAAGGTCATTCCCCTCACGGGTCCGTTCCCCAACACCGGCAAATACGGAGATACCCCCGTGCTGTAAGGCGATGTTATTTACCATTTCCATCATGATAACGGTTTTGCCGACTCCGGCACCACCGAATAACCCCATTTTTCCGCCTCTTGGAAATGGAACCAGCAGGTCAATCACCTTGATACCCGTTTCAAGAACACGTACAGTGGTATCCTGTTCGGTAAATTTAGGCGCTGCGCGATGGATGGGCATCATCTTCTCCTGGCTTACCGGCCCCAAACCGTCAACCGGTTTGCCGACCACATTAAGCACGCGTCCGAGTCCTGCTTCACCAACCGGCATCATAATCTGTTTTCCTGTGTCCTTTACTTCCTGTCCCCTCATCAGGCCATCGGTAACATCCATAGCAATGGTCCTGACCACGTTATCACCCAGATGCTGCGCAACTTCAACAACAAGGTTTTCGGCTTCATCATTGATCGCGGGGTTTGTGATTGTCAGTGCCGTATAGATTGTGGGCAGATTACCCTGCTCAAACTCAACGTCGACAACAGGCCCCATAACCTGTGTGATTGTCCCAATATTATCTCCCATCTAAAGACCTCCTATATGCAAAAATGCGGTATTTATTATATTATCCTTTAAGTGCTTCGGCGCCGCCGACAATATCCATTAATTCTGCCGTAATCGTAGCCTGCCGGGCCTTGTTATACAATAAAGTCAGATCATCGACCATATCATTGCAGGCTTTGGTGGCATTGTCCATTGCAGCCATCCGTGCCGCGTGTTCACTGGTGGACGTCTCCAGTAAAGCGCTGTGAAGCTGGACATGAACATTTCTTGGCAGCATCTCACCCAAAAGTTTTTCAGGTGATGGTTCGCAGATATGTTCTGCCAGGTATTCTTCACTTCCCTCAGATTCTTCATCCTCTCCGGTTTCGATCGGCGGTATTGGAAGGAGTTGTTTTAATATCGGTACCTGCCGGCCCATGCTGATAAATTCAGCATATATAACATAGACTTCATCGTAGTCTTCGGCCAGATATTTTTCCACAAGCTTCCGTCCCGCGGCAGCGGCCACATTAAATCCGAATGTTGTTCCGACAATACCGAGTTTTTCTTCTTCAATGGTAATTTTATTGGTCCGACACCAGTCACGTCCTTTTTTACCAAAATTCGTAACGGAAATTTCAATATTTTCTTCGGATTTTTCTTTAATAAAGGATTGAGCCTTTTCAATGAGATTTACATTAAAACCGCCGCACAACCCCCGGTCTGAAGTACACAAAACCACATGGATTTTTCTTACCTCTTCCCGGTTGACCAATAAAGGAATGGCTTCATCACCGGATTTTTCCGCCAGGCTGCCCAACACTTCTGAAAATTTACCGGCATAAGGACGGAAATTTATCATATTTTCCTGAGCACCCCGAAGTCTGGAGGTAGCCACCATGTTCATGGCCTTTGTAATCTGCTTTGTCTTCTTTACCGCAGAAATCTTATTTTGAACATCTTTTAAACTAGCCATACAGCTTAAGCCCTTATTTATCCAATTGCCTGTTTTGTGTTACATATATTTCTTTTCATCCGGTATATGAAACACGAAAACAAATGCAACATGTTATCATTTAATGGTATCCTTAAATTCATCACCATATGCGGTCAAAGCTTCATCCACGACCTTGGACAGATCATCGGAAAATTCCTCTTTTTCCTTAAGTTCTGAATAAATCTGCGGATACCTGTCTTCAATAAAGGTATAAAGACCGGCCTCATACTTGGCAAGAACATCGACCGGGAATTCATCAAGATATCCCTTTGTTCCCGCGTACAGGATTAAGACCTGTTTTTCCATGGGTAACGGCTGATACTGGGGTTGTTTTAGAATTTCAACCAGTCTTTCACCGCGTCTCAGCTGTCTCAGGGTTGCGGGATCGAGATCACTACCAAAAGCGGCAAATGCTTCCAATTCACGGAACTGCGCGAGATCAAGACGAAGTGTACCTGCCACCTGCTTCATCGCCTTAACCTGTGCCGCACCGCCGACACGGGAAACGGAAAGACCGACATTGATTGAAGGCCTGATGCCTGAAAAGAACAGACTCGGTTCAAGATATATCTGGCCGTCTGTAATTGAAATAACGTTGGTTGGGATATACGCGGATACGTCACCGGCCTGGGTTTCAATAATCGGAAGTGCTGTCAGTGATCCTGCGCCGAGCTCGTCATTCAGTTTGGCCGACCGCTCCAGAAGACGGGAATGGTTGTAAAAAATATCTCCAGGATAAGCTTCACGTCCCGGCGGACGCCTGAGAAGAAGTGAAACCTGCCGGTATGCGGCAGCCTGTTTTGAAAGGTCATCATAAATGATCAGTGCGTGCTGACTTTTGTCGCGGAAATATTCTCCCATGGCACAACCGGCATAAGGTGCGATAAACTGCAGCGTCGCGGGATCACTGGCACAGGCGGCAACGATGGTGGTATATTCCATTGCGCCATTTTTTTCCAGAACCGCGTGAACCTGGGCGACTGTGGATTTTTTCTGGCCGCACGCAACATAGATACAATAAATGTCTGTATCTTTCTGTGCAAGAATCGCGTCAACCGCGCAAGCTGTTTTACCAATCTGCCGGTCACCGATGATCAGCTCACGCTGACCGCGTCCAACCGGTGTCATTGAGTCGACAGCTTTAAGGCCTGTATAACACGGCTGGTGCACACCCTTTCTGTCGATAACACCTGGTGCCACCATTTCAACACGTCTGGAATCCTTGGTATCGATCGGGCCTTTCCCGTCCAGCGGTTCGCCAACCGCGGAAACCACCCTGCCGAGAACCGCTTCGCCAACAGGAACCTGGGCAATTTTCCCGGTTCGTTTGACCATGTCACCTTCCTTGATATGGATATCTTCACCCATAATGGCGACACCCACATTGTCCTCTTCAAGGTTCAGTACAAGCCCCAGGATACCGCCCGTAAACTCTACCAGCTCCATGGCCATGGCCTTTTCAAGTCCGTAAATACGGGCAATACCGTCACCGACTGATAAAACCACCCCTGTCTCACTCAGTTCAACCTTCTTGTCGTAATCTGTAATCTGTTCCTTAATTATCTGACTTATCTCTTCAGCTTTTAGTTCCATTATACACTCTCACCCCTTTTCAAAGATTCTCTCATATTGAGTAATTGTGTTTTGATGCTTCCATCCAAAACAAGGTCCCCTATCCGGGTTACAATTCCCCCTATCAGATCTGGATCCTGCTTAGTATCCAGAATAATATCCTTTCCGGTCTTTTTTGACAGACTTGTCCGAATCTTCTCAACGGTTTCGGAAGAAAGCTCTGTGGCCGAAACCAGACTTGCCCTGGCGATCCCCTTCAGTTCATCAGCCAGTTTCTGATACAGCTCGTTGATACTGCTGACGAAATCGAACCGCCCCTTATCGTATAACAGAATCAGAAATGAACTCATAACCTTGGAAAGATTCAATTTCCCGACTATAGCCTGTAAAAGCTTTTTGCGATCAACGGCATCGTATAGAGGATTATTGATTGCCTGATCAAGGGTTTGGTTTCCGTCTATCAAACGTGCGACCCCATCCAGCTCTTCTCTGTATTTTTCAGCCTGACCATCCTCTTTTCCGATCAGTAATAGTGCCTTGGCATAACACCGCCCAACTGCAAGTTTTTTCATTACGCCACCACCTTCTCCAGATATTCATCAACCAGTCTGTCCTGGTCCTGATTGGTTATTTTACTTTTTATTATTTCTTCAGCCTTGGCAAGAGCCTGCTCAAGAATCTCTTTCTGCAGTTTTTCCCTGGCTTTCTTAAATTCATTTTCAATGTTTTTCCTGGCCTGATCTTCAAGTTTTTCAGCAGCGGTTCCGGCTTCCTCGATGATCCGTTTCTTTGCTTCATTGCCCTGTTTCACATAATCCGCAATGAGTTTTTCTGTTTCCTGTTCTAACCGGTTGAACTTTTCATTGTATCTGGCTAGTTTTTGTTCCGCTTCTTTTTTACTTTCTTCAAGTTCGTTAAGCTGTTCCTTTATTCCCTGGATGCGGCTATTGAGAGCACTGGAAACAGGCTTTCGCAAGATAAAAAAAAGACCGATTGCAAGGACCGCGAAATTAAAGACCTTGTACCAGTCTGTCTTTTTCCAGGTGGTCGCATCGGATCCGCCGGATGCGGCCGCGCAGATCCCCGTAAACATGCAAACCATAAGTATTGCTGCAATTACAATAATTATTTTTTTTGTACCCATGCGATTGACTCGAGGCAGTTTATGACTAAACAGGTTCATTAAATCGCCCTCCCCAGAATTTTCTGACCGATGGCATCTGCGAATCCACTCACTTCCTTACTGAGTGACACCCTGACCCCTTCAGCTTCTTTTTCGATTTTTTTCCTGATTTCTGAAAGGTTTGCCTGGGCCTTTTCATTAATTTCCTGTATTATTTTTTCCTCTTCTTCAGCCGCAGCTGCCAGCAGTAATTCCTTTTCCTTTACTCCTTTTGAGCGTGCTTCTCTTATTCCCGCCGCAAAGGCATCTTCTTTTTCCACGACATCCTTTGTGCAGGACTCAATACTTTGTTCAAGTCCATTAATTTTTTCCTGCCTCTGAATCAGCACACTTCTGATTGGTTTGTACAAAATAATGTTCAGCAGAAAGATAAGCACGATAAAATTGACTATCTGTACGATTATTGTCTTATCCGGTATAACCTCTACACCGCCCCCAGACCCAAACGCGGCATTTGTAGATAATAACAGAAAAGTCATACATGGAATTGCAGCCGTCCATAACCTTCGGCCTGAACCAGAAAACTTCATTAAAAATCCCTCCATC
>JAUVGT010000073.1 GCA_030593645.1 Deltaproteobacteria bacterium | reverse complement strand
GTCTGGCTGGTAATCAATCATGATCCAAAAGGCAGTAAACCTGGCAAATCCAATCAGGGCAACATGTTTTTTATTGTCAAAGAGCTAATTTTGGCGTTTTGTGATTGTTTGAAAAATATCTTTAGTAATTTACGAAACGTTATGCGTATATGCACGTTATGACAGTTTTATAACATTTGACTTTTTACGAGTCCATCAATATTTTGATAGAATTTTCTCCATGGTTCCATCCTTTTTTATTGCCCGGAGATGCTCATCAAATTCAGATAAAATATGAACATACGGTGAGTTTTTATTGATCAAAAGCTGGTACGAAACTGTCCGGAGAACAACATTAATTTTTGCGAATCCGTCTTGGGGAATTCTACAGTATTTGATTTTATTTCTGCCTATAATCGGATCTTCGATGATGAGATCCAATTTTTTTTGTCCAAGTTTTTCAAATTCATAATCAGAATATTCTACATTAGCACCTTTATCTTCCAGTTCCATTTTTGCCCAGTCATTTCCGATGTAAGTTCCGACGACAAAATCGCTTTTGATAATATCATCGATAGATTTGATCTTTTTGATTTCATCCATTCTTGGGTTGCCGGTATATGTCCAAAAAACCCATTCAAAAGTAAAGCCGGTATTGATATGGGTATCGCAAAATTTGAGCCGGTCTTCGCTTGGGAAGGTAAAAAAGGCATCTTTCTCTCCCCGTTCCATTTTTTCAGTACATAGGGTCCATTCCAGGACTTCATAAATCACATCTATCCCCATCCTTTTTTCAAGTATCTCCCGAATTATATCGACAAATATACCAGTGACCTCTCCTTTTTTTTCATAGGTTAAGGGCTCACCACCCTGATCGCCGATAAACCTGAACGGTCGCTGCACTGGTTTTGATTGAATCCGACTCTTCTCTGGCCTGACTTCCTGCAGTCTTTTCCGTCCATCCTGTGCCTGGAATTGGTCCAGATCATCGGTCAGGTGTTCCACATGCCGGGACAGCTCTTGAGAGACCGATGTCGCTTCTTTAGCCACTCTTCTCTGCTGGCGGGTTATTTGATTGATCTCCTTCAGACTGTCGTTAAAGCGATTGACTCCCTCGGCCTGGAGGGCGGATGATTCGGCAATCTCCTCGATGATTCTCGATACTTTATGAACCTCTTCTTCCATTCGGTTCAGGGCATCCACTGTTTTGGCGGATATCTCATTCCCCTCGGTCAGGTTTCTCATATTGTCATCGACAAGATCCGATGTCTCCTTGGCCGCTTCTTTGCTGTGTACCGACAGGTCACGGACCTCCTGGGCTACCACCGCGAAAGCTTTCCCATGCTCACCCGCGCGGTTGGCTTCGATGGTTGCATTCAGGGCCAGCAACTTGGTTTGGGCGGCAATCTGATCGATGGTTTTGATCATGCTGAGTATCTTTTGGCTCGATTCGCTGATGGAAGTAATGGCGGAGATCATATCATGCATCTGTTCCACACCGCTATCCGTCACAACCAGAGTTTCCAGGGCAGCCTGATTGGCTTTATTGGTGTGATCTGCGATACCGCTGATCTGCGACGCGAACTGATCCATGGCACGGCTCACCGCCTCCAGCTCAGAAGCCTGTGAATAAGCATTCTGATAATAATCCTGACTGTTTTTAGTCAGCTGCTTTGATTTTCCCGCAACGGATTTCATTTCCAGGTGCAACCGAGAGTATATGGTTTTGTATTCATTTAATTCTTCTGTGATCTTTTTTGATTTTTCCCGGGACGCCTCCAATTCATTTACCATAAGGCTGTAAAGCTTACCGGACTTTTTATCAGCCACACATTCCATAATATGCAGGTCTTTACGCAACAAACCCGTTTCTTTCTCATTAAATATTTTAAATATCCGCCTGACATTCGACCACATGCCTTCCAGTGAAACAAAATGGGAATTGATTTGCTTTTTAAATGAATGAATCGCTCCCAGGACCAGAAGTAACGCCAGGACAATATGACCCATTGCAACGCCAACCAGACCGGATAACTGGATAGTATCCCGGTATTGATAGTATAAAACGGCATACATCATCACCGATAAAATAAAAAACGCGGTACAGAAACTCCCAAGCGCCGTTGTCAAAGGCTTCTTATCAAAGTTATGCATATTACGACCTTTCTTGGCGGATTGATTTTTATTTATTTCACCCGGTAAAAGTGGCGGGAATTTAATGGTAGTTATAGAGAAATAAATACTATTAACATTATAGAATAAACAGACACCGCATGTCAAACAAATCGTTTTTTAACCGTATATTCATTAAGTTATGTGGAGTTCACCGCACGCTCTGAATTAAAATCTGAAAAGGGTTTTGAAACCACTCCCAGACTCTCAAGGCTCCACGGATGTACGACAAATACTGGGAACAGAGGCACTTTTTGTTTTAATCCCAATAAAAAACACAGTTTTGATAAAACACTTGATACACGATGTTATTTCTTTGTATCATAGATAAAACATACGAGAGCCGTTTGTAAATATTTTGAACCATTTATCAAGATAAAACCACATAATTATAATATCCCGCACTCTGAGGTGTTTATCAATCTGACGGCCGTGTCCTCTGAAACGAGATGTTGAAAACCACTTTTAGTGATCCCATATGGATATAAAAGAGATTTGATATGAATCTTCGTATGATAATTACAATCATTACCATGTTTGCTTTGGCAGGACCTGTTCTGGCGGAAGGGACTGGAGGAAGACTTGTCGCTGTTAGAGGAAAAGTCTGGACCCAGGCACCGGGAGATGTGGAGTTAAGAGCCCGAGTAGGAAAAACACTTGCTAATGGAACACGAATTAGAACCGGTAATAATGGGAAAGCGGAAGTTGTTTTTGAGGACGGGTCTTCGATCATTATCCATAACAATACAACCATGCTGATTTCCGGTATTAAACGTCATCTGGAGAAAAAGTTGTCGATATTGATTTTTATCGGCAGAGTTTGGAATAAAGTGTCCACGACAATTGGAAAACAGGTCAGTTATGAAGTTAATACTCCGGTCGTAGTATGCGGAGTTCGGGGTACCGAGTTTGAGACTGCTGTGGGCGTCGATGGGACAGTGCTTGTAAGTGTTGCCCAGGGAGAAGTAGCCGTTGCCGGTAATGGGAGAAGCGCAGCGGTGAGGCAGAATCAAATGGTCGAAGCTGAACCGGAAAAGGGTCTTGGAAAAACGTCTGAATCGGAAAAAGAAATAGATTGGGATAAGTGGCAGAAAGAAAGACGTGAAAATTTACGAAAAAACGGAAAAAATCTGGTCGATAATTTTAAGAAAAGGATCACTAAGCAAAAAGGAAAACTTAAAGAGTTGAGGGACCGGCAAAAAGAGGTTGAAAAAAAACATAATAAAGCGTTGAAGAGAGCGCGTGCCGGGGATGAAGATGCGATCGATGAAGTCAGGAAATACAACGCGGCACTTATTGCGTTGGTGAATAAAATTGCTGATTTGGGCGATGTGGCTGTTTGTCAGTTTGGTCTTGTGGATCATTTTGCCAAGCTGGCGATCGACCCCCGTTTTCAAATGATCGACGGAAAATATGTTAAGAAAAAAGCCAAACGTATAAGGCGTAACAAAGCAGTGTTTGACAAGATGATTAAAAAAGGAACGATCATCTCAAAGAAAGCCAGGAAAAAGATAACAGACCCCTCACCCACAAAATTAAAACCCGCAAAGGTATCGCCATCGGCCACGAAGACGTTGTCTAAAAAACAACTGAAGCGCGCCGGAGCTATGCTTACACCCCTTCCCCCCGGAAGCCGGACATATAAAACCGGTGCGATGATTCCGATTAAAGTCGTCATAAAAGCAAAGGCCGAATCTGATTTAATATTCGAATTCCAGAAAATGGACGGTAAATTATGGCGGAAAATGAAGAAACAGAAACTCACCAGCCCTAAGATTGTAAAACGAAAAGGACAGATCACACAAACCAGATATATCAGATTTGCCAAACCCGGTAAGTACCACTGGCGCTGCAGCGCGAACAACGGCAAATCATGGAGCGCCTGGTCAAAACCAATAAAAGTCGTCCAGACGGGTATTCCCAAAAAAACCAAACGCGTGATCAATAAAAAACCGTTAAAAAAGATCGAGACAACACCCAAGCCAACTGAGATAAAAAACAAAGTCGTACAATAGAAACTTGGTTTTTTAAGGTGAGAAGGAGACATACCATCATGTTTGATACGATTTCCATACGCGCCGGACACAGTGCTATTAAAATTATTCAGGATGAAGGATTGGATCTTTCCCGGGTCAAGGTGCTAGCCGGGGCATCCGGATCTGCCAAATTCCTGGTTTTAACCGGAATCGACCGGGTGCTCATTTCTTTATTCAAATGGAAATATCGGGGGCAGGCACTTTATATTTTCTACCGAAATATGTACAATCAACTTAATAAAAGGAAAAATAAATGGGAAAATCAATAAAAAAAGTGGGTATATCTGGTGCCAATGGTAGAATGGGGCGGCTCTCTGTGAAGGCCGTTGATGATGCTGAAGACCTTGAAATTGGTGGATTGTATGCTCCAGGACGAGATGGCTTAATGCTTGGTGACCATCGAATGAGTGCGAATCAATCCGCCCTGAAAGGATGCGATGTGATCATCGAACTTACACATCCTGAAGCTTCAGATGTAAATGTACCGGTATGGAAAGACTATGGTGCTGACCTTGTCATCGGTACATCTGGATACGATACTGCTCGTTTGGATTTATTAAAAAACTGCTGGGGAAATATGGAGACCAGATGCCTGGTGGTTCCTAATTTCTCAATTGGAGCAGTGCTGATGATGCGATTCGCTGAGATGGCGGCCCCCTATTTCGAGTCTTCCGAAATTATGGAAATGCATCATTTCGACAAACCCGACGCACCTTCCGGGACATCGCTCCAAACAGCCCACAGGGTAGCAGCCGCACGCCGGCAAGCCATACACTCACGAGGGGATGAGAGTGTTTCAGGAGCACTGGGGGCGACTGTGGAGGGTATCCCGGTTCATTCTCTTCGTATTCACGGAGTACTGGCTCATCAGGATGTTATCTTTGGAACAACCGGACAATACCTTACAATCAGCCATGATACCATTAAATATGAAGCTTTTTCACAAGGCGTTGTAATCTCTTTGCAGAAAATTGATTCTCTCCCTCCCGGGATTACTGTTGGAATCGATGAACTGCTTGGAATTTAATGCGAAAAACGGGGACGGGCACTTATTATTTTTACGAAACCATCATCTTTCAGTTGCGCAATTTATATTCATTTTTTTTCTAAGTTTTTGGATATTTTTCCGGCTGCATCTTTTGCCGACACACCAAGAATGTCAACATCATCCAGCTCAAAACTAAAAATGGGAGCGGCAATACTTATGCATCCTACAATCTTATTCATTCTATCATATATAGGAGCAGCTACCCTTCGAACCCCTTTACGTAACTCCTGATCTTCAAAGGCAAAACCATTACTTTTAACTTTTTGCAGTTCTTTTTCCAACATCCCGGTGTCGGTAATGGTATATTCTGTCACAGCCGGCAGGCCGATTTTTTTTAAGATTTTTTTTCTTTTTTCTGAATCCATTTTGGCCAGGTATATTTTCCCAACGCTGACTGCATGAAAGTAAGGGTATACACCGCCAATACGGGAATATACATTTACACTCTCATTTCCCTGAATACGTTCGATACAGACAAGCTGATCCCGATCCAGGATTGACAGTTCAATCGTTTTATGAACAACTTGAGACAGCTCCTGCATGATAGGCCAGGCAACAGAACGCAGATTTATTTTATCCTGAAGATGGTTTACTGTGAATAAAAGATTCATTCCCAGTCGGTAAAATCCTCTTTTCTCAGTCTTGTCAATAATTCCCCTGACGCACAAAGTGTTGAGTATCCGTATCAGTGACTGCTTTGGAATACCCAGCTCTTTCATGATCTGAGAAAGGGATAATGTCCCTTTATTTTCCGATAAAAGTTCGATTATATCGATTGCTCTGTCTACGGCTGCTGTACGAGGTGAAGTGATTTGTTTCATATTTCCCTGTTAACACATTGCAGCAGTTGTCTGCTCGCCCGTTTTATTTCTGCTGTGATTTCAATACTACCATGGCATCGACCGCAACAGGTTTATTTCCTGATACAATCAGCGGATTAATATCTATCTCTTTGATACTTTCATTTTCCATGCCGATTTTTCCTAACGCTAACAAGATATCTGTCAATATCGATATATCCACCGCTTCCATTCCACGAACAGCACTCAAAATTTTATTACCCTTGATTTCACTGATCATATCCAATACGTCATATTGATCCAGGGGGGCTACCCTGAAAGTGATATCTTTTAATATTTCCGCGAATATTCCTCCAATCCCAAACATCACGCACGGACCAAAGTGAGGATCTCTTATTAATCCCGCTGCCAGTTCCCGACTTCCCTTGACCATTTCCTGGACCAGAACAGTACTATCAGTTTGGTTCATCACGGAAAAAATCTTCTTAGAAGCAGCAATTGCTTCATTTTCATTTCTAATATCCAACATAACCAGATTATTTTCTGTTTTATGAAAAATATCAGAAGAGCAGCCTTTTAAAACAATGGGATATCCAATTGTTTCCGCTGCATTAATAAGTGATTCTTCGTTCGTAACCTTCAACTCTCTTGTTACAGGTATTTGATATGAAGCCAAAAATTGTTTGGATTCGTATTCAGATAGTGTGGTACGACCGTTTTTAATTGCTTTTTCTATCACATTCAACCCTGAATCTTCTGTGGTTATACTGCGATTCAATTCCTTGTTTTCTGGAAGTACTTTTACAATACTCCTGATTTTTTCGAATTGGCTGCGTGATTCCTCAGTCCTATTATCTGAAGGCTCACAAAATCTCCTGCTTGAGTATTCCCGGAGTATTTTGATTGCGTGGACACTTTCTTCCGGATTATTAAACACGGGATATGTGTTCACCGCTTTCAACTGCTCGACATAGCGCCGTTCCGCAAAGAAACTGAGCCCTATTGGTTTGTTGTATTTTTTACTTATCCCGGCAAAAACGTCCAGGAGTTTATCAAGCCTGGACATCTCATCCCCAAACATTTTAGCTATTTCAGGACCGTACATAATTGAGAGAACCATCCCGTCGATATCATCAAGAGCAAGGCATTCTTGAAGAGCAAAAATCAAAGCTTCCATACTGTGAATATCTCCAAAATCCATGGGATTTGTCATTCGGATCACTCCGCCTCTTCTAAAACTTTCGATTTTCCGAATCAGCGATTCCGGTAAATCAGGACAGGTAAAACCATATTTTTCACACGCGTCTCCAAGCATTACGGAAAAGCCTCCTGAAAGGGAAATGGCAACCAGTCTCCTCCCTTTTAGTTCAGGAAGACGAAGTGCTTTGGCAGTGACGATCATTTCATGAATTGTACTGACTCTGATGATCCCTGCCTGTCTTAATGCTCCTTTCACAATACGATCATTGTTGGAAAGGGCAGCTGTATGTGATTTGGCCACTTTAGATGCTGTCCGGCTTATATTTGATTTGAGTATGATAATAGGTTTTGGTGATTTACCGGCGATTTCCATCAGCTTTCTTCCATCATCAATACTTTCCAGATATAGATAAATTTGCTCAGTATCCTCGTCATCAATCAGATATTCAATAAAACTGATTTCATCTAAATCCAGCTTGTTGCCGATGCTGATAACCTTTGAAAAGCCGATATGTTCATCTGAAAAAGAATGAGCAACCTGATTCGCCACACCACCGCTTTGAACAATCAGGCTTACAGGTCCTTTTTTGAAATTTTTTGTATTGATTGGATTAAATGGCGTGCAGAGCCCTGATCCTGTGTTTATAATCCCGATGCAGTTCGGTCCGATAAACCTGATTCTATGCCGCTTTGCAGAATTAAGAAGATCGGATTCAGCAGAATTGTTTGTATCATTAAATTCACGATAGCCTGCCGTCGAAACAATGGCACGATGTATACCTTTACTTCCGCAGATATCTAAATATTGTCCCACAAGATGAGATGGGACTAAGATTACGGCAAGGTCAATGCCTTGAGGCAAAAGTTCAGGATCTGTTATTATTTTCTTACCGAAAACAACGCCCGGATTTTTTCCTACGGGTATAATATCTCCGATATAACCCATTTCCTGACAGTTATGAATGATATTCTTGGCTAAATTTGATGATCCTGCGCCTACACCAAGAACAGCTATGGATAAAGGGTAAAAAAACCGATTCATTATATCTCCAAATGTTAAAATTGTGTTAGAAGTGGTTTTGAAACCACTTCCAGGCATTCCAGAATACTCAGTCAATCTGAACTCGAAATAATTGCTATATATAGCCATCAACTATTTCCGGAACGCAATTTCTCTATTAATTATCTTGTATCATATATGGTTCTTATAATTACCATATATGATACTCACATATTCAACTTAATGTGTCAAGTATTTTCAGATTTCGCAATTTGGATTTGGGTGTTTGCTAAAAAAGTACCAGGCACTTTATGTTTTATCTTTTATACTCTATATTTTCAATTCATACCCCGTTTTAACCCTTTTATCTCATTTGCTTTGCATAGAGCATAAAACTCAGAATATTATCATCGAAACAAATAAAGGAGAAAAATGAAATGAGAAAAGAACAAATGAATTTAATCGAAATGCAAAACATTACAAAAAATTACTATCTTGGAGAGACAATTGTTCATGCTTTGCGAGGAATCGACCTGAAAATAGAAAAAGAAGAATTTACAGCTATCTGGGGACCATCCGGTTCTGGGAAAACCACCCTTCTCAATCTTATTGGCACCATAGATGAAACAAGTTCCGGTGATATATATTTTAATGGCAAAAGAATAAATAGTATTACAGATAATAATAAATCAGAATTTCGAAATAATGAGATAGGATTTATTTTCCAGACATTTAATCTAATACCTGTTTTATCAGCTCTGGAAAATGTAATGCTGCCTCTGCAAATCAAGGGAATCTCTGCCTCGAAAGCAAAAAAAAAAGCGTTTAAACGTTTATGTGATGTTGAATTGGAACAATATGTCAATAACCGACCTGACAAGATGTCCGGGGGTCAACGGCAGCGAGTTGCCATAGCAAGAGCTCTCATAACAAACCCGTCCATAGTCCTTGCAGATGAACCAACAGCCAATTTGGATTTCAAGACATCAAATTCAATCATTGAAATAATGAAAAAGATAAATAAAAGAGATAAAACTACTTTTATTTTTTCAACACATGATCAACGTCTTCTTGACCAGATGGATCGGTTGATACAATTGGAAGACGGAAAAATAATAGGTTAATCTAAAATTGGGAATTTTTTATAAGGAGAATATAGATGAATAAGTGGATAAAAGTTGCATTCAGAAATATTATAAAAAACAAACGCCGATCATTTGTAACATTAATGGCTATTGCAATGGGGTTTACAGCCATCAATCTTTTCAGCGGATATACACATAATACATACGAAGGTATGCGTTCTTCAGCAATTAGAGGTGCCGGAATCGGTCATTTGACTATTTATAAACAGGGATGGAACAAATTTGGAAAATCAGATCCTGATAAATATATGATAGCTAAGAATGAAATCAATAAAATTATTAAAATCATAGAACAAAATGATTCAGTAATACTTGCTACACCCAGATTAGACATATCCGGTATTGTATCAAATGGTCGCAATTCTACTATATTCATGGCTCAAGGTGTAATTCCAGATGATGATAAAACAATTTTAGGTGCTTTTTTTGCTTATCAACCTGTTACAGGAGAAACATTGAATACAAAAAAAGAATATGGAGTTCAGATGGCAATTGACCTTGCCCAATATCTTCAATTAAAACCAAAAGATGATGCTGTTGTTATGGCAGCAACTCTTGATGGGCAGCTAAATGCTTTAGATATTCAGATATCCGGTGTTTATGATACAGGTATTGATGCGATAAACGATAAATTTATGAAAGTTCCATTTAAATTTGCTCAATCTTTATATGATTCCCAAAAAGCTGACAGGATAGTTGTTTTGCTGGATAATTGGAAAAATACTTCTATTGCACAGCATAAGATAATGAAACAATTAAAAGATGCCGGTATTGAATGCGAAATAAAAACCTGGGAAGAATTATCTGCTTTTTATTCAAATGTAAAAAATATGTTTGACATGATTTTTCTTTTTATATTTTCAATTGTTCTGGTTATTGTAATCATGAGTACTGTCAACACAATGGGAATGTCTGTCATTGAAAGAACAAGAGAAATAGGAACATTACGGGCGCTCGGTCTTAAAAGACGCGGAATAAATTTTCTGTTTGCCATTGAAGGCGCAATGATTGGATTTTTAGGCAGTCTTGCAGGCGCAGCCTTTCATATGATGATATGGTTTATCATATCCATACTGCATCCGACTTACACACCACCCGGCAGTTCATCTCCAGTATCTTTGCAGGTTGATCTTTTACCGGGTAATATTTTCTTTATGTTAATATGTATGGTTTTTCTGGCTCTAATAGCAGCGATTTTCCCTGCAAGGCGAGCAGCAAAGCAAAATGTCGTGGATGCATTAGGCCACGTTTAAAATAATAGGAGATAGCATGGAATACATCTTAAAAATAATATTACTATGCAGTGTGTTTATAATACCAGGTTTGAATATTTCATATGCAGAAACAACTAAAAACCAGGATGAAATTCTTAAGTTAGCTGATCTTTCCAGAGGAAGCGGCACAGGACTTGAGTGGACAATCAAGATTGAATCAATTGAAGGAGGAAAGGAGCAAAAAAACACTTTAAAACTAAAAACAAGCAATTTTAATTCATTGGTTGAGTTTTTATCTCCTGCCAAAGTAAAAGGAAGAAAACTATTAATGAGAGACAGGAATATGTGGTTTGTTAAACCGGGATTATCAAAGCCTGTTCCAATTTCTCCCCGCCAAAAATTACTTGGTGGTGCATCAAACGGAGATATCGCTTCAACCAATTATGCAGGCGATTATGCCATAACAAAATTTAATGAAGATGCTGATTATAACAACCATCCCTGTTTTCTATTTGATTTAAAAGCAAATAATAAAAAAGTCACTTACGATAGAATTCGATACTGGGTATCAAAAGAAAAATTTGTTGGAGTAAAAGCAGAATTCTACACAATATCAGGCAAATTATTTAAAACTGCTACATTTGAATATAATAATAGAATCAAACTAAAGAATGAATCAAGGTTGTTCATATCAATAATGATAATTACAAACGCTGTTTTTAAAAATGATATTACAACCATGCACTACAGTAAAATAAAAATTAAAAAAATACCGAATTCAACATTTAATCTGAATTTATTAATGAAATAAGATGGACTAGAAAAAATGTATAAAATTAGTCTATTCATTGTCATGCTGGTGATTATATCCAATTCCAGCATTAGTCTTGCCGAAGAGGAAATCGATGGTTTTCCCGATCAATTATTGGGTGAATTACAAGATGGATATAAATTCAGAATGAGTGTGCTTTCATTTGCAGCCAGGAACAAACCAGCCGATTCCACCCAGAATCCTGACAATGATTTTTTAAAGCTTAACGATTACTCCCAGGGTATTAAGCTTAGGCCTGATGCATCACTTTCCTTTAGAGACTTATATTTCAGTATAAAACCAAGGGCAGATCTTACACTGGAACAATTCCACACTGGCACACAAAAAGGAGAAAAAAGCCATGAACATGAAATATATATTAATGAATATCTAATTCAATATCAGACAACAGAAGATCTATTTTCATCCTATGGAAGACAATTTTTACAATGGGGTCCGTCTTTTTTATGTTCGCCTTCAAACCCGTTCTTCTTTGATAATGGTAAGAGCAAACCGAATCAGGAAGGAGAAGGAAAAGAATTTGCAACGTTCTTATGGATTCTTGATTTAAACTGGACATATTCTGTAATAATCAATACCGATGATGGACGCTCCCATGATCCTGATTTTGAAAAAACATATGCATTAAAAACTGATTATTCAGGGGATACTGGATATGCAAGCCTTACCCTCTCATATCAGGAGGGTGATAATCATAAAAAAAGAATTGGCCTGTTTGGCGGATTAACGGCAAGTGATGCTCTGATATTGTACGGCGAAGCAGGTTTCCAAAAAGGATCAGATGCACTTTACCCGATTTCTGATAATAGCCCATTCAACTATTCAATGAATTCTGTAGAACAAGATGACCATTCAATCTACAGCACATTATTGGCTGGTGGAACATATACATTTGAATCAGGCTCAAGCCTGACTTTTGAGTATCTGTATAATCAGATGGGATATAATAATAAAGAAGCGAAAAATTATTATACATTAAGACAAAATGCACATGATGCTTATCATCTTCCAAACCCCATTGCAGGCTTAGCAAGACATACTCTCGGGCAGACTGCTGATAACGGTTTAATGTTTTTACGCCAAAATTATTTCATGCTCCAATATATTGAAAACGATGTTTTTGATCTCTTAAACTTAACATTTCGATGGACTCAATGTATAGATGACAAATCAGTTCAGTTTGTATCATCAGTAGACTTTTATGCAGGAGATAGCACAAGATTTTTTACATCCATTGTATTAAATCATGGGAATCATGAAACAGCATTTGGATCAATACTTGATTATCAGGTTATAATAGGTGTAGAATATTTTTTCTAAAAGGAATAACCTTTCATGATATTTAACAAATATCCAGAATTTTCTGTTAGAAATTATTTAAAAGAGTATTCCCCACAAAAAATCATAACACACAAATGGGTTATGTCCAATTGAGTGGGCATTAGTCCAGGGGGTACAAAAATTCAAAGGTTTGAAAGTCTGACAAAAGTCAATGTATCCAGGATACCACTTCTAAGATGTGTTTAATTATACCCAATCATAAACCTTCAAACCTGGAACTCGACTGAATTCTATAGTATTGTGGGTAATTAGACTTTTTTTATTTGCTTTGGCAATGGAAGCGATCTGAACATCCCTTTCACTGATAATAGTGCCTTTTCGCTCTAGAAAAGCCCGAATTTTAGCGTATTCAATTGCAGCAGCTTTATCAAATAGTAGAAAGTCTAGTTGCCCGCAAATGAGATCGATTTTGATTTGACGTTCTTTTTTCTTTACCGGTGATTTTTCAATACCATAATAGATTTCAGCCAATGTGATAGATGATAAAAACAAGTCTGCCGGGCTATGCTCCTTTAGCCGGGTTATAATGTTCGTATCACCACGCATCCAATAGCTTATGATATTGGTATCTAAAAGGTAGGTTTCCACTAATCATCCAGATCAAAAGGTTTTTTAGGCAGAGGGGCGGGAACTTCGAAGGTCTTATCCAATGAAAAGTTAGAAAAATAATTATCCGGCCATTTTGTATTTCTCATTGGCTCCAGGATTACTCGTTGCCCTTCTTTTTTGATTATTACTTCTGTGCCTGAAAAGCGAAAATCCTTTGGCAAACGAACAGCTTGAGAGCGACCGTTTATGAACAGTTTTGCTGTGGACTCCATGCTTGATCTCCTTTTTTGGTATATATCAATATATACCTTTCTCATTGGCCTGTCAATACTTTTCACTGCATTTCTTTATATCCGGTATTTCATTTTTCTCTTCTCAGAACTTTTTAGGGTCAGGCACACTATTTTCTTCTATTTCAAAAGAGTAAATACCTGGAGATTTTTGTGTTCGAATGCAGAAAGGTAAGATATTCTCGGGAACGTCTATACGAATATGTGTAATAATATTTTATATAGGAAAAAACTTGATGCTTGCAGTCTATTTTGCTACTTTCTAATAGAAAACTTGGCACGACAACTTTGATGGTCTCGTAAAAAGTCAAATGTTATAAAACTGTCATAACGTGCATATACGCATAAACGTTTCGTAAATTACTAAAGATATTTTTCAAACAATCACAAAACGCCAAAATTAGCTCTTTGACAATAAAAAACATGTT
>JAUVGT010000071.1 GCA_030593645.1 Deltaproteobacteria bacterium | reverse complement strand
TTACATAAATAGACCACGAGTATGTCGCACCCAGACACATCTGCATGATAACTGCACATAAGAGGATGGTATAACGTTTCAAATGGAATCTTTCCTTGAACGACTTTTCGGGCGTACATTTAGGAATGCCACCCGGGTTACATTGATTTATTGCTTCTTCGCGACAGCCGCAATCCAATTTTTTTCAGAAATATCAAAGATCGCCACATCAAAATATCCAGCTTCAGTGAGAAATTCACGGTATTCCTCCGGAGTATGAAGCATCATATCGCCCCATTTGGCCCATTTTAAATTTCGTTTCTCGAATTTCTCGTGCTGATATACCTCATTGGCTATCAATAAGATACCGCCCGGTTTCAGAACGCGTTTTATTTCTTTCAGATCATCAATTAAATTCGGCCAGAAATAGTAAGCCTCAAAAGCCGTTACAAGATTGAGCATGCCATCCGGGAATGGCAGTGATGAAACAGAACCATGCATTATTTCAACATGCCCGTTTTCTACAAACTTTTTATTGATTTTATGAGCCAATTGTATCATTTCTTTGGAATAATCAATTCCGAAGACTTTCCCGCTTGATGATATCCGGGCCAGCTCCTGGACAGTTTTCCCCCCTCCACAGCCCACATCGAGAATAAATGCATCAGGCTTGATAGAAATATGACTGAGGCCTCAGCTTCGAAGCTTACCATGCCCTGTATTCATGCCCATTCCAACAAATCTGCCGAATAAGCCTGTAGGTTTGCGGCATTGTCTGAGCATTTTTTCCATAAATCCCATAAAATTTTCCTCTATACATAACTGTGGAATTGGAGAAATTGTCTACAAGTAACAGGTAAGCTATACTTTTAGAACAATTCGAAATCAAGTCAAATTAATGGCTTTAAAGACATTAATAATTACATATAAATATAGGTAGTTCTACACACTTCAGAAAGAGTAGTTCACCGGATTGATTCCATTCTGAAACCAATGTACAGCTCTATTACTCATACTCAATTTATTAAACCCAAAATGTTGGAGTGTAAAAAATGCTTCGTATTGCACGTTTAGTAGCAACAGGTGAGAAGACCGTCTACCATGTCATGCAAGGAACGGTTGAGAAGGTACAGAAGGTTTCTATATGTGAATGGCGGTAAAGATAAAGGAAATACCAGTAAGATTGATTTAAAGATTGTTGAAAAAGAGAGAAAAAGAGATTTTAAGACGGAGGGTAATAGGTACGAAATGCACTATTTGCCACCCTATTCTTTTCTTGATTTTTTAATGCTAATTGTACTATATTTAATGCCGTGTGATACGATATTGAATTAAATATCAAAGGGTTTACGTTTTTTAACAATTTCCGGCCTGAAAAGAACAATATAAACATAATCTTCAGGAGATTAATTATGCAAACCGTAATGGATGAAGATAGGTTAAAAGAGGTTTTTAAAGAAGCGCTTATCGAAATACTTGAAGAAAGAAAAAGTGTTTTCCAGGAGATACTTGTTGAAGCCATTGAGGATATCGGTTTAACCCGGGCAATCCAGGAAGGCGAAAACACTGAAACTGTAAGCAAAAAGGAAATCTTCAGTATATTGGAAGGTCAGGTGCGAATTTAGAATTTAAAAAGAGCTTTGCCAGAGATTTAAAAAGAAGAAAACATGAAAAACAGTTTCTGGAACGTGTCAAACAGGTCATTCAAGAGCTTGATGATGCGGAAAATATTTTTGTTATTAAAAATCTTAAAAAATTAAAAGCTGAAGGTAATTACTATCGAATTAGAACGGGGGAATACCGTATCGGTTTAATCATAGAAAATGATAATGTCTATTTTGTAAGAGCCTTGCATAGAAACGAAATTTATCGTTACTTTCCTTAAATTCTGATAAATAAAAAACGGAAGCCGTTTGCCGTTTTAAAATCCTGCCTGTCAATTATGCGTTTAATAAGATGTTTAGTTGCTTAATGTGTCAAGAGTCAGGACCTGATCCCCCTCTGTTTTTGCAAAGGTTTGATATCGGTCCGCCAGGCAAATACCTATCCCTTTGATCTTGAAAAATAAAGTATTATCATAGCCAGGAAATAGCAGGCAATACCACATCCAAATGTCATACTGAAACCATAGCTCACACTGAAATAAAAACTGAAGAAAACGGCAAAAGTGGAAAACAGGCAGTTAAGGGCAAAAAAGAAAGCCACAGGTGACCCGCTGAATTCCTTTTTAACACTTTCAAGTCCATAGGGAAAAGGGATTCCCATTAAAAAACCCAGGGGAAATACTGTGAGGCCAATCATCAGGCAATTCCAGAGAGGGCGTGCTCCCATGAGCGGAATAAGATGTTTATTAATAGAATAATGATAAACCGATAAAAGCAGTATGCCAAGAAAAACCAACAACGCCTTTTTGCCGGAATACTGTTTTGAAAAATAACTTCCCAACCCTGAAGAGAAGAGTAATGTCGCCAAAATACAGATAAAGGTGTTCGTGGGTGACCCTGTGTAAATCTGATAAAAATGCATCAAACCGGTTTCAATAATAAAATATCCAAAACCGATCAGGGCAAAATAACCGGAGAAAAGCAAAAAATGAACGATTTACGGGTTGTTTTTCTCTGATTTTCCAAAATCCCATTAAACATATCATAACAACCAGGCAGACCGTGCCGATCCTAAACAAATATCGTTTTAAATCCTTGATGCCCTTTCATTGATTCAAAAGCATGGATACAGACAGCAAAACCAGGATGAGAATAAAGCAGTTCTCTTCTCTCAACCAGGGAATAAAAATCACAGAGAACAGCACCCCCAGTGTGGCGCCAGTCAGATCGAAAAAATAAACTATGTGGGAAAAACCACAAAGTTTATAAAAGAAAGGACAACACAGCCAAACATCACCGTTTTTATAATAAAGATGGCCCTGGCCGTGAGTTCATGAAAAAAACGACTTAATATTGACCCTATTCCCAAACCTAGCAGAGCGTAGGAAATTACCAGGAGCGCATTTACATAATCGTGAATATACAACGCTGTTTTAAAAAAAATCGATTCAAGAAAAAGGAGAGCAAAAGCAATACTGAAAACTTCCAATCGATGGGTGCCTGTTAGTGTGTGTGATCCCATATTTTTGCTTCTTATTCCTTCCGGTGTGAGAAAACAGTACAAGTGACAGGTAAACTTTATTGTTAGAACAGTCTAAAATCAATGGCTTTAGAAACTTGAAACCATATCTAAAGAATTTCGGACTTTTTTAAAAACTCAAGAATATCATTGAGAAATATTGAATAATCCGGTGGACAGTCATTGTGCGCACAATTATAGGTAACCAGTTTACCTTTTACTGCGTTTCTGGCAAGTGTTTCACCGTGTGAATAAGGTATCATATCATCATATTTTCCATGAATGATCAGAACCGGTTTCTGATAGTTTTTGATTACTTTTAGATTATCAAAAGGATCCCTGACCAGAAAGCCTGGTACAAGATATCTGATTGTAAAGGATTTTACACTTTTAAATGTTGAGATCAAGATCAGGGCGGCAGATGGTCTTTTGGCTGCAAGGGCACAGGCTACTCCACCACCGATTGACCGGCCGCAGAGGACAATTTTACTTGAATCAACATCTTTACGGGATGCCATTAGATCATAAGCCTTTATAAAAACTTCGGTGATACTTTTCTGGGATGGTGATCCTTCGGATCGACCGTATCCGGGGTATTCCACGAGTAAAATACCGATTCCCTGACGGGTAAGTGGGAGGAATTCATCAATGGAGTAATCGATCAGTTCGGCATTTCCATGGGCAAAGATCATGACGGGTGTGGGGGCGGAAAATTTATTTGCGGATGGTGGGATATACCAGGCTTCGGTTTTGCCTGATTTTATGTTCAGCCAGATTTTTTCCAGACCGGGGATTTTGATATCGGTTCCGGATGGGCTGCCTGTATATTGTACTGGAAAAAGAATTTTACGCTGCATGATGAAAAGAAGGCAGCAGTAAGCAGAGTAGAAGAGAAGTATCCATAAAAAGTATTTTAATGGGGCGCTCATCATGTTATTACACCTCCCTGGCCCCTCTATGGGGGATTTAATTAGTGCCCATTCACAAACGGCATCTTTTGGCCCGGAGCGGCGTTTTCGCTCTTTTGAAATCCTCGACATAGCCCGCTATGCCTGCGGTTTCAAAATTGCTCAAGCCTTGCTCTGAACCAAAATCTACCATTTGTGGACGGACACTAATTAGAATCGGAAATCGGGGACGGAATCGTCTTAATGGGGCTCATCCAAAACGGATGGTTTAGAACCTGCCCCTACAGGTGTTTAACCATAACTCCGTTATTTCCAACATTCCAGGATTCCAATTCATTTTTCGGGATTCGGCATCAGAACATTTGTCAGGCCACTGTCCAGTTTATACATGCTTACTAATTTATTTAAATAAGACAAAGCGCAGCGACTACATTATTCGACGTTCGATGTTCGACGTTCATCTTTTTCTATATCAATCCACCAGATGAGTTCTATATAGTTCTTCCTGTTCATCCAGTATTTCGTTGATGATCACCATGTTTGTCATGGGATTCATTATAACCACCCTTAACACGACCATGTTTTCATGTGAAGTTCTTTTCAGGGTTGTTCGGGAAACAAAGCTTTTACCGGCTTCTCTCTGGAGACGCTGGATTGTGATATTGATTTGGTTTAATTGGTTTTCAATTTCTTTTTTACGATTATCATCGGCATTCTGCCAGTCTTTTTTAAGATCTTCAGGGAAGATCCTGTAAGTAAGAATATTCAAGCGGGGAGAGGTGATCAGTTCAAACAATGGCCTTTCTTTGATTTCATCCGCAAAGGCTTGGGCAGTTTCGATTCCATGATCAATTAACAGGGCATATCCCCTGGAACCCATAATCTCGAGGGCGCTGCCCAGGGTCAGGGAAACGGCTGCCCTGGAGCCGACCAGGGATTTGATTCCCAGATCGACTGAACCCGGACGGTTCACATATGCCGCGTAATAGGCCACATGGTCCATTATTTTAGGATCCTGAAAATAGATCATTCCACAGCTCATGGGCATATAAAACTGTTTGTGACCGTCAATGGTCACGGAATCGGCAAGTTCTATGCCTGAAAGCAGTGATCGGTACTTTTCAGACAATAGGGTAGGGCCTCCCCAGGCCGCATCCACATGGAAGTGAATCTGGTTTTCTGTGCATAGTTTCGCGATTTCAGTAAGCGGATCGATCGCCCCGGTTTCTGTTGCACCTGCGATTCCTACGATGGCAAGTATTCTGGTCCGGGATGATTCATGATTCAATTCATCAATTTTTGCACGGAGTTTTTTAATGTCGATTCGATTATCCCCATCAACATCGACCGGGAGGATATTACTGTTTCCGATTCCAAGAATCCCGCCTGATTTTCGTAATGAAAAGTGAGCAAAACGGGAAACCAGGACCACACTTCGGTCAATATTGTATGCCTGGTAAGCTTTGGACATGCCGTCTTTTTCAACACCGGAAAATCCATTTTTGGGTTTAAAGAAAGCATTTCTCGCCACCCACATGGCCGTCAGGTTTGCCAGTGTCCCGTCTTCTACAAAGCTTCCAAGGGTGCTGTCCGGATGCTGTATATGTTTGTCATAAAACGCATCGTTTTTTTTAAAAACAATTCTGTGAATTTTTGACAATACCTGCCGTTCAAATACAGAAACCACTTTTGATGTTTCCAGTTTAACCACATTCTGATTCAATGCGGAAACAATGGTCTGAAGGTGGACCATAAAATAGGGTATGGCTGAGGTCATGTGGCCGATGAAGTAGGGGGAAGATACATTTACGGCATGGGGGGCGATGTCTTTAATAATCCCTTCGATCACATCAGAAAGTTTTCTGGCCGGGTTTTGACTGATCAGGCTGTTTTTAAACCTGTCGGACAGTTCTTTCAGGCTGGCTTCTTCTGTGATTCCGACGTGTTTTTTTAAAAAATCGTTCAGACCGAAAAGGATCTGCTCCATATATTTGACAAGAGCTTTTCTTGAGGATTCGCTTTTCGGCCGGAGAAAAATTCGTTCCAGTGTCTGCCAGTTGGCAATCAGCTCAGTTGTTTTTTTGTCTTTGCTTTGAAATGTGTTCATCGATGTCATTTCCCAAGATACTGATCAATAGTGTTCAAATTTAAAAACCCGTCTAATTTTTCAATAAATAGTGGTGTTGTCAAGGAATTAAAAAATGTTTCAAAACCTTTCATTATTAATATCTATCATTTATATCAAGAGTGAGAAACATGTATATACATTTTGGTGATGGATATATTTTGACAAAATTAGGGAACTATGAATAAATCTATACCATTAATTTGGGCTACTTTTCTAAATTCAAAAAATGATGGATAATATAAAATGGCAAATTCAGTCGACAGGATTCATTTTGAAGATCTGGCAAAACAGGAACCCGAAGATGTATGCAGAAGGTCACTATGCAGTTATGATGATGTGAAAAATTGTTATGTGTTATCCGCGTGGGGTGATCAATACGCTATTTATCCGAATGAATATATAGCGGAAACGGTCAGTGAAAATGCCGAGCCCCCCCATGAATTCTTTTATCTTTTCATCATGCATTATTTGTTGAACTCAAAGGAAATTGAAGTGAAAAACGAATGGATATCTGAAAAAGATATTCCAGGCGGCCCTACATTTTTTCGAGGTCCCCACGAGATACCGGGTCATCTCATATCTGATCTATATATGAACGATCTTGATAAATTTGATAATCGATGCCGGCAGCTTCATGGTATCCCGATTGATATGGGAGATGCCGCATATCGTTTTGATATCACACCGCGAATTCCAGTGGTTGTTTTATACTGGAAGGGAGATAAAGACTTTCCGCCTGAATCAAAGATACTATACGATCAAACCATCACTAAGCATTTGGCAACTGATATTGTATTTTCACTGGCAGTAGAAATTTGCGCAAGAATCGGAAAGAATTGAAGGGAATCTGCTATGAAAATATTAATCAGACATGTTGAAGAGAAGGATATTGCCGAAGTTAAAGCTATTTATGAACAACCCGTTTGTTACTCAGATATCAGCTCATGAACCGCCTCCAATACCTTATCCCGATCAAGGGGTTTTGAAAATGTATACAATGCGCCGAGTTTTTCCGCGAAGGTCAGATAAGACTCCGGTCCCACGCGGCCTCCTCCGGATATGGCAATGATCTTGATATCCGGATATTTTTTCTTCAGCTCTGAAATGGTTTCAATTCCTTCTTTTTTCGGCATAATAAGGTCTGTAATGACCAGGTCAATAGGTTCCGTCTCATAAATCCGGGTGCCCTCATTTCCATCCTCTGCTTCAGAAATCTCGTATCCCGCGCGTTTCAGAACCTGGCTCAGCATTTTTCGAAACTGAACGTCATCATCAATAATTAATATCTTGGCCATTTATTCTTCTCCCTTCAATTGACTTTATCCAGTATTTCTCTGATCAGTTTTGCAAAATCTTTTTTTAAAATGGGTTTGGTCACAAATGCGTCCGCCCCGATTGTTTGGATTCTTTTTTCATTTATTTTGGTACTGAATCCGCTATAGAGTATGACCGGTGTATGAGGATTTATTTTTTTGATTTCCATGGTGAGGTCATCTCCACTCATATTCGGCATGGTCAGATCGGTAATCACAAGATCAAAATTTCCAGATTCGGTCGTAAATAGTTCAAAGGCCTCAATGCTGTTTGTTTTTATGGTGACATCATAACCCAGTGAATTGAGCAGCTGGCCTCCCATCTTAGCGACCTGGTGTTCGTCGTCAATCAGAAGTATACATTCCGTTCCCTTGGGAAGAGTTGCACCGTCATCTGTATTCTGTTTGTATTCACTTTCGATTACTGGGAAATATATTTTAAAGGTGGAACCCTTGCCGGACTCACTGAAGGGTAATATCATGCCGTTCAGATCTGTTATTATTCCATGTACAACGGAAAGGCCCATGCCGCTTCCTTCGCCCTGCGGTTTTGTGGTAAAGAATGGATCAAAAATCCGTGTAATGATGGATCGCGGAATACCGTGCCCGGTATCAGAAACCGTAAGATTCAGATATTTACCGGGTTTGATGGCTTTTTTTTGTGGAATGGACCATTTATCGAACTCAACATCCTCCAGATTGACTTCAAGAACGCCGCCTTTTTCGATCATGGCATGACTCGCGTTTGTGCAAAGATTCATAATGACCTGATGAATCTGAATCGGGTCGGCCATAATCATAGAGTCACTTTCAATATTTTGACGGATTGCGATTGTCGATGGTAAGGTGGCTCTGAGCAGTTTAATCGCTTCCCTGACAATAATTTTGATCTGCACAGCTTTTTGATCCTGCTCTGTCTGTCTGCTGAATGTCAGAATCTGCTGAACCAGGTCTCTTGCCCTGGAAGAGGCAATCATTACTTCATGCAAATTATCCTGCAGCAGGGTGTTTTCCGATGTATCATCAATTGCAAGTTCAGTAAATCCGATAATCGAAGAAAGTATATTATTAAAATCATGGGCGATTCCTCCGGCAAGCGTTCCAATGGCCTCCATTTTTTGAGCCTGGCGAAGTTCTTTCTCAAGTTTCAGTCTCTTTGTGATATCACGAATTGAGCTTATAATTTTCTTTCGCCCGCCTGAAGCAAATGCACTGGAGTTTACCTCTCCTGGAAAGGTTGCACCGTTTTTTTTCTTAAAATAATGAACGGGGACCCTGACTGTTTTTGATTCACTGTCTTTTATCTTTTGTAGATCTGTTTTAGTTTTTTCTTTTTCAGTTGAAATATCATGTGCCTTCAGATTTATAAATTCTTCTTTTGAGTATCCATAAAGTTCCAACGCCGCTTTGTTTACATCTTCAAACTGAAGGGTTTCCGCATCAAATACGATTGTGGCATCAAGTTCGTTTTCAAAAAGCTGATAATATCTGTTTTCACTTTCACTCAATGATTGCTCTGCATATTTACGATCGTCTATCTCTTTTTGGAGTTCTTTATTCAATTCTGTCAGTTCAGCAGTGCGGTTATTGACCAATATTTCAAGATGGTTGCGATGAATGTTCAGTTCTTCTTCGTATTTTTTTCGATCGATTGCCAGGGCAACCTGATTGGAAACTGATACAAGAAGATCCACATCCTTTTGAGTATATTGATTCGAATTTGTATAGCTTTGTGTCGCGATGACACCCATGACTTTATTCCTGATTTTTAAAGGAACGCCAATCCAGATTTCAGGGATCCGACCGCAGGGTTTCCTGTTTTCTCTGGTCAGCCATGCTTCCAGATCTTTTTTTTGGATTAAAAGGGGTTTACGCGTTTTAACGACTTCATAAGTCAAGGATAGAGAATCGCTTTTACTGATATTAACAAGTTCTTTGAAGTCGTCACTGGTTTGGTCGCTATAAAAAAGTATCACAATAGAATCTCTTTCTTCATGATAAAGACCAATATAAAAATTTGTCACATCGATAATATGACTGAGTGATATGTGAATGGTTTTATAGAGTTCCGTGAGGTTGGATGTTGTGCTTACCGCGTTCGATATGGCATACAGGGTTTTATTTATCGATTCTGATTGTCTGTGCCTTTCTGCTTCCTGCTCCAACATTTTTATACGTTGTTCAAGTTTTTCATTGGTTGGACGCATGGATATTTGAATCCTATGACCAAAAAGATTGATAATAAAATCATATAAAATTTCTGAAGGAATAAACTCGATATTTGAATTATTAACACATAAGAATACCACAGGATAAAATGAACTGCAATTATTTTGACCAGGCCATCATTTTTTAAATTCAAAATATTTATCATGGGGGCTTTAAAAAGAAATAGAAAAACCAATGACTTATACAATATAATGACCCTTTTACTTATCATTAACCGGCAAAACACTATTTTAGTTTTGCCGGTTGTTTTGGACGTGTGAATCAAGCGAACAGGAATGATTCCCTTTGGTTTTATCCACACAATCTGAGTTCCCGATCATGCATCGAAAGGTCGCCGTTTTCAGAAAAACTTGCGATTTTGCATGTAATCATTTTCATGCCCTGGCGTATCAGTGACAGCCATGCATCATCTACATCGAAATGACCGGTCTTTTCTGTGATTATTTCAATCCGGTCAGCCTTAACAGCATGATTTTTGGAAATGGTTTCCAAATCTGCTTTCCAGCCCGGCGGTTCTTTACCGATCACATAGATAATTAGTCCTGAGTTCATTTTATCACCTCCTTTCATACATATTTGTCCCGCCGAATCTGGCTGAACCGGGAAAGCATAAAAAAAGCCCTTCAATTCTATAATCATAGATTGAAGGGCTGCACCCAGTTTACTTGGCCCTGTTTATCGCATTACTTCTCCGTAACACCGCAGAGAAATTGAAGTTTTTGAAACCACTTCAAAAGATATCAGGCAGGTCTTCTGACTCTCGGATCATCCTATTTTCCAAACCTTCCCATCCGGCTGATACCGGACAGTGGCGTATATGGATTTCGTCACCGATCACAGCGGCGGGACCGCTCCCGATTTCCACGGGATTCCCTATTAAGCATTATGACGCGGGTTTCTCATAAATTAACGGGTGAGAGATCCGCGTTAAGCACCTTGTAACCTTATTTAATGTATATCCACATTCAAGTCAAGGAGAAACCAATTCTGTTTGAACCAATTGTCCGTCTTTATTATAAGAGGTTTTGCAGAAGATGATGGCAACCAGGTATGAGGTCATCCCGAAGATTAAAATCATGGAGATACCGATGCTGATCGCGATCTGTGCGGATATAATGCAAGTCAGCACGGACGCGCACCCATTCAGAGCCCAGGCATAAGTTCTCTGAGAAGGTAATTTGAGAAAATACTGCATACCGATGGGAAAGGGAAAACCCAATAGTATACTGCATGGCGCCATCAGGAGAAATGCGGCAAAATATTGCATGGGAACAGACAGATTTAAGAACATATGAATCAGACTTTGATGGGTAAACAGTAATATGAAAAGGATTCCTGTGAGGCCAATCAATATCATACGAAGATGTTTCGGATCGGATCTCATGGAGATCAATCCTCCGACGCTTGAGAATACCATGATTCCTGAACAGGCTATAATAAAACTGATTGTCGGATTATCGAAAAGGAGTATGAACGTTTTTAAAAAAAACAGTTCCAAAAATATGAAACCGGCGCCAATCGAAAAAAAATATATCATTGCTGAAACGGGTATAACGGACGTTTTTTTTCGATTTACAACAGCAGGCAGTACCAGGAAAATGGCAGAGATACATATGGCCTGAACAAATACGATGGAAATAATAATTTCACCGGACAGATAGAGAGAATAAAACCGGTCCCCAAGGCTTCGGTACAACTCATCAATTCTTGACCATTTGAGAAATCTCGAAGGGAATGGTCTGTTATCGGTTTGCGGTTTGATATCAAGAAAGCTATATTGAAAATAACGTTTACCAGCGCCTTCCTGGTAGGCTTTTGCCAGTTTTTCAATTTCAAGATAATGGAATGGCGAATCATATACGTGGTATCGGTTTGCCGTATCTTTACTCATACCATGGCAATATACAATATCGAAATTCAGTTGATCCGCAAGGGTTTTTAAAGAGGTGAAATTCTGAGATGGACGGGCAGTAATAAGCATAGTAAAGGTATCCCAGTTCCGTAAAATAATAATGTGATGTGCCGGGTCCCTTACGTGTAATGCCCTGAGGCTTTCATATGCGGATGCCCACATGCGAACGGAGTCCGAGGGCGGAAGGAGCAGTTTGCGTGAGATAATAATGATCCCGTTTTCGGTCAGGTGTTTATAATATCTTTTGAATGCATTGATTGTAAAGCTGTATTCCTGGGTCAGCGATGTTGAACCGATGAGGGAAGTACCCCAATTTTCAATATGGATAATATCATAGAGCGATTTTGATTTTGCCAGAAACACCTGGTGGTTCATATTCACAGTTTTAAATCGATATGCCTTGCTAATTATTTTTGAAAGCACCGGGTTTTGTTCCACCACGGTGATATTTCTAGCTCCAGAGGCAGCGGCGCATGGTATAGCAAGCCCACCGCCTTTTTGTATGATCAGGACATTTTCATGCCCATTGTTCAGATTGTATCCAAAATATGACAGAGTCGATTTGGCAAACGAAAAGTCATTCCCGCCTGAAGGGTCGTAAAGCACAAACCGATGATCTCCGTCTCTGAATACCGCTCGCTGGTCAGGCAGCTTGTCGGTGTATTTCAGACTGAGTCCGGGCGCAAAACGGATATAGGGGCTGGATACAAGATCCGTTCTTCCCCTGATGCTGTATGAAGATTCAGAGATACGGGTATCGGGATAAAGGAGTGTCCGGGACAGCGATTTATATGCCGAGGGTTTAATGTCTCCGAATTTGGTTATATCGGTAATAAAAATCATTGCAGCCGGTATAACGGCAGCCAGTAATACTGCGGCCGGAAGGGGTATTTTTTTTTGATCTCTTTTTCCTGATGAAAAAAAGGGAAGTATGATCAAAGGCACTGTTGAAATGATGAGTATGAGTTGTCCCTCATTCAAAAAACCGAGAGCGGGAACAGGGAAGGCCGCACCGATTGCAGAACCGGCCATACTGGCGGCGTATATATATCCGGTTTTTTCTGGTATCACGGCATAAGACATTGAAATCATCAGGCCGGTGATGAGGAAAGGAAGGGATAAAACCAGGTATGTTGAACATAAATAAAAAAATTGAACCGGTTCAAACGGGAGCCTGAAGTAATCAAGAGGGATATTGTTAATAAAAGTAAATGCCCCGATGGATGTCAATACATATAGGAAAATAAAAATCATTATGGATCGACTTGAAAAAAGACTATTTTTCCAAACTCTTAAACGGGTATCAAGAATATTCAATAATGTACCGCCCGCGGCAAACCCGAAAAGCACAAGACTAATAACCATGAATGAAAGATGGTTCCACTGGGTGATTGAGAAGAAACGGGTTAACAGTACTTCAAATCCAAAGGACGAGAAAGACAGGATAAATACAGCCGAAATAATCATGTAAAAGTTGTTGGGTATCATTTTCTATTTATCGATCGCGTGTCCGGTCATCGGTACAAAAAGGACGCCGATAATTTGTTTTGTTGTATAATTATTATTATGTTTTGTTACCATTACCAGGTTCTGGTAGCTGAAAGGATGTCCCAGTGGAAGTATCAGCCTGCCGCCATTTTTCAATTGTTTTAAAAGCGGAGGCGGAATATGGTCTACAGCGGCTGTTATCATGATTGAATCGAAAGGGGCGTATTCTTCCCAGCCGAAATACCCGTCTCCGCGGCGTGTTTTTAGATTGCTGTAATGCATCGAACTCAGAATTTTATTTGTTTTCTCATATAGTTTTTCTTTGATTTCAATCGTATAAACCTCGCTTGCAATTTCAGCCAATATGGCAGCCTGGTAACCTGAACCGGTACCGATTTCAAGTACACGGGAATCTTTTGTCAGGTCTAGATAATCGGTCATCAGGGCAACAATATATGGCTGTGAAATGGTCTGCCCTTCTCCAATCGGGAGCGGATAATCTGAATACGCCCTGAAAATCAATTTTTTGGGAACAAAACAGTGCCTCGGCACGTTCAGCATCGAGGAGAGAACATTTTTACTTGATATACCCCGCTTTTCGATTTGATTCAGGATCATATCTTGTCTGGCTTTTTTTAATTCAGGCGAGTCGAAACAGTTTTCAGCCAATGAGCCAATTGGAAAAACCATTTGAAGAAACAATGCACAAACTGTACTGATAATGATTGATCTGGATATCATAGTTGTACCTCATCATTTGAACCCGCTTCCAATAAAATTGAAGTTGATTATGAATGAAAAAAAGTGCATATTCGCTAAAAATATTTTTAAATCATTTCAAAAAGAAGATTGATGGTCTCGTAAAAAATCCGAATTAGACGGTTTCGTAAAAAGTTCAAATTCAAGGCGTGCAAATTTTGTAATCATGAAGCGTACTTATCGTACGTTGAATGATTGCGAAATGAAGCACAACGCAGAAGTTGGACTTTTTACGAGACCGTCAAGATTTACGGTAATACTTTATTCTATGAGTGAATAATTCTCAACATTTTTGTTCGAAATCATTTTAAATATTTGAAACTGGTTTTAGGGCTCGCGCAAAAATAACTTCACATTTTAAGGGGCGAATCATCCCATTCGGCTGCGTTGCAAAAGCTCGAAATATGCTTGATATTTCTGCGCTTTTGCGCCTTGCCGACTGGGCGCCTCGACCCTTAAAATTTGTGA
>JAUVGT010000103.1 GCA_030593645.1 Deltaproteobacteria bacterium | reverse complement strand
ACAGGATTCATTAACTTTAGGCATTTTAGTCACTTTAGCGCACTTTAGGCACTTGTTAAATCCCCTTAGAGGGGTGATCCACCGCCGCTAAAGCTATGGCGGACAAGTCAAAGCCGGGCCCTTTGGACCCGGATTTTTACTCAAGTGCGAAATGTATGATAATGGGTATGAAATTTCGAAGACTAAAAAGTTGATGGTCTCGTAAAAAGTTCGAATTAGACGGTTTCGTAAAGAGTTCAAATTCAAGACGTACAAATATTGTAATGATAAAGCGTACTTATCGTACGTTGAATCATTGAAAAATGCAGCACAACGCAGAAGTTGGACTTTTTACGAGACCGTCAAAAAGATGAATTGACTGCTTACATATGCAATACGACCATCAATCAAAAAGGGCAGGCTCAATGGCCTGCCCCCATGTTGATCGATACGCTTTAATTTTATTGCTTGGGTGCTTTTTTCTCCTGTGATCCGGATTTTATCTTATCTTCATAAACTGAAAGGAGAAAGATTGTGGCCAGAGGCTGGGTAAACAATGTGCCAATAAAAACAGTACTGCCAATCATACAAATACCAATGTAAATCAGCACGATAACAATATTATCAGTCAGAACTCCTTTGCTGACAGACATGGAATAGCTCTCTTTTACGGCATCGATCAGATTCAATTTCTTGTCTACCATCAACGGTATCATATAGATACATGCAAAAGATACAAACAGAGAAATAATTAAACCCGGAAAAAACAGGAGCATAAAACCGATCGTAATTACAATAAAAACAACAAGCGAAAATCCCAGAAGAGGAAGAAACAGGTGGAATTGAGAAAACAGATCCGGTATCTTGGGTTCACGCTTTTCTCTTAACATCAACAGAATAGACTGTGTATAGCCCGCCATTGTGACCGGGGCCAGGATACCTATGGTAAAAACCGATACAATGAGCATGACAAATGTCATAATGATCAACGAAGCAATATGCTTTAGTGTCAAAACCCACGCTATCTCAAGATGTTTCTTAAAATCCATCGCCAAGCCCTCCCATATTTATATGAATATAGATTGAAATCGGAAATTTCTTAACCGGATAAGCAAAACCGGATAAGTAAAAAATGATAATAACAATTGTTGAATGATAATGGTTAAATTCAAACCCGTGCTCACTATATTGAAATCCAAATGGCGTGTCAACACTTGACATTTTAATGCAGCAATTCTCGGTGAATGTAATAAAAATCACCAAACGCACGCCAAATGTCATACCGGCGGAGGCCGGTATCCAGAAAAAATGGATTTAATCCTTTTCCATCACTTTTTATGACGCCCCATTTTAATAATTTTTTGAGGGATTGTTATAGAAGTACAGTCGATTTTATTTTTTTAACCACGAAATATATTGACACCATACTATGTGATGGTAATATCACAGCAGATATAAAAGAATCTATATGTGGTTTCAAAAAGGTAAGTACCCCATCTAAGGGCTCGCGCAAAAATAACTTCACATTTTAAGGGGCGAATCATCCCATTCGGTTGCGTTGCAAAAGCTCGAAATATGCTTGATATTTCTGCGCTTTTGCGCCTTGTCGACTGGCCGCCTCGACCCTTAAAATTTGTGAATTTACTTTTACGCGAACCCTAAGAGGGGATTTATTATGTAACTGAATAAAATGGAATATCAATATAATGAATAAACCCGGTAAAAAGGAAATAGGTCTGGCTATTTTAAGCGGGCTGCTCCTGACCTGCTCTTTCCCAAAAATCGGGCTGAGCTGGTTTGCCTGGTTTTTCCTGGTACCCTTGCTCGTCGCGATTAAGGACCTCTCCTGGAAAGACCGGTTTTTTCTTGGATTCTTATCCGGTTTTGCCCATTATCTCACACTCTTTTACTTTTTAATTCCTTTTTTAAAAACATTTGGGCTGCTCCCCATCCATTTATGCGTCACGTTTCTTATCCTTCTGGCCGGGGGCCTTGCACTCTATACAGCTGTATTTTCAATGATGTTTATCCGGATATGCCGGATATCCTTTTCTGGCATGATACTCCTCCCGGTTTGCTGGGTTTCACTGGAATACATTCGCTCAATTCTGATTACAGGATTTCCGTGGGAACTCCTCGGGTATTCTCAGTATAACCACCTGCATATTATCCAGATTTCAGATATACTTGGCGTATATGGCGTTTCCTTCCTGATCATCCTGGTCAATGTTTCACTTTTTTATATATTCCTGTATCGGACCGGAAATAAAGAGCGGGGAGTTATAATTAAAAAACAAACGGCGGTCATCGCGATTACGGTATCAATATTCTTTTTCGGTCTTAACTGGATATATGGATCATGGAGAATCAATAGAATAGATCAGCTGTCAAAGGCATCTGAAACTGTGCGGGTGGCTGTGATTCAAGGAAATATCGAACAGAAACTAAAATGGAAAAAGAACTTTCAGGTTTCAACCATTAATAAATATATTTACCTGTCAAAGATTTCTGCCAGGCAAAAACCGGACCTGATCATCTGGCCGGAAACCGCGGCACCATTTTATATGTATAATAATAAACGTCTGACAGATATCCTGCAAAAGGGAATCCGGGATATGGATGCGGATTTTATCATCGGCAGTCCATCTGTAACCGGAAATAAAAAATCTCATGACTATTATAACAGCGCCTACCTTGTAAAACCGGACGGAACTGCTCGGGACAAATATGACAAGGTTCATCTTGTTCCATTTGGTGAATATGTACCCCTGAAAAAATATCTTCCATTTGTTGGTAAAATGGTTGCCCATGCGGGAGATTTTAGTTCCGGTAAACCCGGCAAAACGATCATTTGGAGAAAAACCGGCCTGGGAATACAAATTTGCTATGAAATTATTTTTCCTGATCTTTCCCGGATGATGGTTAACAATGGAGCTTCCCTGCTAATCAACATCACAAATGATGCCTGGTATGAAAAAACAAGCGTCCCATATCAGCATTTTTCCATGTCAATTTTCAGGGCAATTGAAAACCGGAGATCTCTTGCCCGCGCGGCCAATACAGGGATAAGCGGTATCATCGACCCTGTGGGCCGCGTGATGGTTGCAACACCGATTTTCGAAGATGCGGCCGAAACAAGATCCGTACCCCTGCTCAATGAAATTTCACTCTATACAAGGTTCGGCGATCTTTTCGCTGTTTTATGTCTTGTATTATTCGCTTCAATTGCGATATATGTTAAAGTGAAATCAAGATTGACGGTTTCGTAAAAAGTCCGTTTCCCCGTCACTCCCTTGGATGCCGGGATGACGCTAAAGAAGATTTTCGGACTCTTTACGATTCCATCATAAATTAGCCGCCAAATAATAAAATTGATGGTCTCGTAAAAAGTCCGAATAGACGGTTTCGTAAAGAGTTCAAATTCAAGGCGTGCAATATTTGTAATGATGAAGCGTACTTATCGGACCCGCCCTGTTAAATCTGTCTTTTTATTTAACAGGGGAGTTGAATGATTGCGAAATGCAGCACAACGCAGAAGTTGGACTTTTTACGAAACCGTCAAAATTAGCATTTACCGGATCAACCGATACAGGAGGTATTAACAATGTCTGCTGAACTCAAACAATCATTAAAAAACCTGAATCAAAAATTGGAACAGTTAGAGGGGTATCTTTGACCTTTCTACTCAAAAAATCCGACTCAAAGAAATTGAAGAAATCATCTCAAAAGACGGCTTCTGGGACAACCCCGAAGAAACAAAACCGCTGCTAAAAGAAAGAACAGCATTAACAAACCTGGTTGAAAAATTCCAGGGACTGACCGGTGAGCTGGAAGAGTCTGAGATACTGCTCGAACTGGGAGAGGAAGAATCAGACGACAATACGATTGAAGAAGTATCCAAACAGCTTATCTCTATTGACAAAAAATTAGATAAACTATCCATTGAACTGATGCTCAGCGGTGAAGATGATCATAATAACGCGATTGTGTCCATAAACGCGGGAGCGGGCGGAACAGAAGCCCAGGATTGGGCCGAAATGCTTTTTCGGATGTACGCGCGATGGATTGAACGAAAAGGATTTAAAATCAATATCATCGATTTTCAGCCCGGAGATGAAGCAGGTATTAAAAGTGTGACTTTCACGGCTGTCGGTGAATTGGCATATGGTTATTTAAAGGCGGAAACAGGTGTTCATCGCCTGGTTAGGATTTCGCCTTTTAACGCGAACGGTAAACGCCATACATCATTTGCCTCCGTTTTTGTTTACCCTGAACTGGACAATGAAATTGTCATCGATATTGATGATAAAGATCTGAGGATCGATGTGTTCAGGGCAAGCGGAGCAGGCGGACAGCATGTCAATAAAACCTGCAGCGCTGTTCGTATCACGCATCTCCCGACCGGAATCGCAGTACAGTGCCAGCAGGAAAAATCACAGCACCGGAACAAAGACATGGCAATGAAGGTGTTAAAGGCCCGTCTCCATCAGATAGAAAAAGAGAAACAGGAAAATAAAGTCCAGGAAATTCATGACAATAAAAATGAAATCGCCTGGGGCAGTCAGATCCGGTCTTATGTCATGCATCCTTACCAAATGGTAAAGGACCACCGAATAAACATGGATGTGGGAAATGTGAATAATGTGCTGGATGGCGGACTTGATCCCTTTATAGAGGGGGTACTCCTGGCAGGGAAAGCCTAAAAGCGGTTTCAAAACCTCCCCTCAGATCCAATTTCTGCGTGGGAGCAGTCCGCATGAGGCGGATCAATCCTCGAAATATAAATATATTCCTGTGGTTGAAATCTTTGCTCCGCCTTGAACTTGAACCCGATTGGAGATTTTGAAACCGCTTTTTGTGGCGTGTAACTCGCAAAATAGTACACATCCCCCGTCATTCCCGCGGAGGCGGGAATCCAGAAACGGTGAGTTGCCTCAAAATATGGAAAGGACATTGATCGCCAATTTCGTTCAAGAGGAACAATTTATAAAATCATAAATTATGTATTCTAAAGCTCCCATCGAAATCAAACCTGTCGAAATCATCAGCAGGTACTACAAACCCGGTTCTAAACTCTTTGACACCTTAATCTGTCATGGAGAACGGGTTGCCCAAAAAGCGCTGGAATCCGCTGCAAAGGTTGCCCATCTTAACCCTGATATCAGATTTATCAAAGAAGCCGCCATGCTGCATGATATCGGTATCTTTTTGACCGATGCACCCGGACTCGACTGTTTTGGTGAAAAACCCTATGTGTGCCATGGATATCTTGGCCGTGAATTACTGGACAGCATGGGACTGTCAAAACACGCCCTGGTTTGCGAACGGCATGTGGGAGTCGGAATCAAGGTGGAACACATCAAACAGATGAACCTTCCCCTGCCTGAGCGGGATATGGTTCCGGTCACCATTGAAGAACAGCTGGTCTGTTATGCTGATAAATTTTTTTCCAAGGATGAAAATAACGGTTCCCATGAAAAATCCATCCAAAATATTCTGCAGAACCTTAAACGTTATGGCCCGGACCATCCTGTAATATTTCAGGAGTGGGTAAAGATGTTTACGTAAAGTTGGTTTTAACACCTTTTGGTATCAACACAATCAATACACCTGGCAACCAGCAGTTCTCGGTGAACATAGAACCAAAAACCATCAATATTCAATATTTATGCCGACACTTCACATCAAAGAATACGCACAGACACTAACGGGAAAGTCTGTTTTTATTGCCTGCAGAGAAGGAATCCTGAGGGATCATTTTTCTGATATTATCGCTGATATTAAATTTCTCAATCGACAGGGCATTCGCACCTCCATTTTTCATAATATGTCCAACCGGTTTGCCAACCAAAAACACTTTCGTAAATTAACAGAAAAACTGGCCGGCACAACCATAGTCAGGGTACCTTCTGAAACGGATTTTTATAAATACGTACTCGATTATCAGGGCCCTATTTACAAATTAATTTTCCTGGAAAGAAAGTTTTTAATCGACAGGGACGGCAGAAAGATCAATGCCCTGACCACACAGGATGCCCGGAATACTTTTGATCATTTCAGCCATCATATCGCCAACGCGAATTTTAAAGATATTCTCGAACACATTTTCCTTAAAATAGAGAAAAATAAATATGACCGTGTTCATATTCTACCGGCCGGTAAAAACACAATCAAACATGAGCTTTTCACTATTGAAGGATCCGGTACCTTAATCGCCAATAACTTCACCGAGGAATTTAAGAGGGTAAGCACGGATAATGAAGTAAAAGTAATATCAGACATCCTTGGAAGGTACAAAGGAGAAAAGTATTTAAAACCGCGGTCAAAAAAATATTTCCAGGATAACAAAAATAATTTTTATGTCACAAAAATCGATGGAATCATTGTCGGATGTGTCGAAAAAAAGGAAATCAATAAAGAAACAGTCGAACTCGGTGCTCTGGCCATATCAACCAAATTCCGAAATCAGCGTATCGGGGTTTATACAATTAATTCATTCATCAAAAAAATGATTCTGGGCGGATATCATCGGTTTATCGCGCTGACCAACAATCCAAGCCTGGAAAAATTGTTTCTTTCTCTGGAATTCGTTCAAGAAAGCAGCCCTGAATACAGTGCCCGCCAAAAAGAATCTCCAAACGTAAAAATGTTTTTTAAAAGGCTGTAAGGGACCTATTTGGATATGTGAAATAATAACATATTAATTGTATATTTTCATGATTATACGTATAATATGTTCATCTGAAAACGGCACAATCAGAATTCATACAGATAGAAGAATCACAAAAAATAAGAGACAAAATATGAAGAAATTTGTACCGAAGTCAGTACATATCCCAACGGGCATGGAAACAATCGATTTCAGGATTCGTATTCTGACGATAAAGGATGCAAGAAATGATTATGAGGCCGTAATGAGCAGTATCGACCACCTTAAAGGCGTATTCGGCCCGGACAGTACCTGGCCCTCTGCCGATTTAACACTTGAACAGGATCTTATTGATATCGGATGGCACCAAAAAGAATCTCAAAGTGGAAGTTCTATCGCCTACACGGTAATAACCCTCGACGAAACCAGTTGCCTGGGCTGCGTATACGTCTATCCTTCTGAAAAAGTGTACTATGACGCCAGGGTAATACTTTGGGTTCGAGAGAGTGAGCTTAAAAAAGGCCTTGATGAGAAACTGTATGCTACCGTCAAAAAATGGTTGTCTGAAGAATGGTGGTTCAGTTCGGTCGCTTTTCCCGGGCGTTCAATCAGCTGGCAGGAATGGGAGTCGCTGCCGAATAGATAAATAGTGCCCCAAAAAGATGTATAATCTTTGTAAGATATTCTTGTTGGTTTTCTAAATATCCTAATCGGGAGATGACCCAAAAATGTTAAGTACATCGACTTTAATTTGGGGAGTGATATTCGGTTCAATCGGTTTTGGCTTTTTCGTTTATGGTAAAAAACAAAAATCTGTTATTCCGTTTATTAGCGGCTTAGGGTTAATGGTTTTGCCATATTTTATTTCAAATATATACATCCTTGTTCTTTTAGGTATTGTTTTGATTGCATTACCGTTTTTAATCAAGAAATAAGACGTTTATTCAGGATATTTTCATTTCCACATCTTTTCTAACTAAAACACACCACCTGTCAGTACCGCTTTGGCGATATTTTATTATATTGAAATATAGGTTATGGAATACCAATTAAAAATCAGAGCATTCTTTGACGTCACCACTAAAAATAAAGCACAAAAATTCTCGGAAAGGCTTTTTACTGATCTGTCCCCTATCGTTAAAGGAAAGTCCTGGTCGGACGAAAAATTATGGGAAGTCACCTGCCATAAAGTATTTAGATATACAGATGATCGAGAAGCCCTATTTGAAACCATGAAGTATTTCTATAAAATCGAACAAGAATGGCTGATTAATGGCCCACAAGAAAAAGGGAATGAAGTGCTTGTATCCGGAGTTTTTTCAACTGATTCAGATCAATTATTAAAATGGTGCAACTATAAATTATTGCGCAATCAGGGCTAAAGGCCCGCACAAAAATAACTTCACATTTTATGCATCACGGATTCAGGCCATATTAAAAGCTTTGAGATATCGGTGACTATTGTGAAAAACATCGAAACCACCGGGATTTTACTTATTGCAGCGAAAACAAAACGGTTATACTGCGTACCGTCATTCCCGTGAAAACGGGAATCCATATAAAACGGGTGAAACTCATTATTATCTCTAATATTCATTTATAAGCGTTAGAATATCAAACGGGTTATTATACCGCTGCAATATAACATGCCATATAGGCGTCAAAAGTTGCACGGCCATTTTTTTGTAATATTTCTTCGGGATGCGAAACACAATAATAACAATAGAGTTGATACTATTTGAAAATATGATAGGAAAGAGAGAGCTGGAGAAAAAAAATTACTTTTTAATTTGCACAGTTATTGCATTTCCCGCTAAGTCAGATTTTCATTACTTCGCGTGAAAACTAGCCAATAGAAAAGTTAGACCTAAATAATATAAATTAAAAAAAGAGAACATTAATTTGCGAAAAAATAAGCATAACCAACTTCAACTGGATTTATTAAAACATAAATACCATATTTTTAATTTAGATAGTGCAAAAATTGAAGGCTATTATCCAAGTGAGCTGTTGAAAATAATAAATAAAATATTTCATTCTGAGAAGAAGTTAAAAATTAAGATTGGAACAATATATACTGTGCGAGCTTTTTTTGCGATTGCCGAGCCTATTGATAATGAAGTTGAGTATGAAAGTGGTTATTTAGATTTAAAATTGATAATGCGTGATAATGATATTTTTGTTGGTGAGGTTATTACTGTATTACCCCCAATGTTTGTATTAAAAAAAGGCTCAAAAATAAAAATCAAAAAGGAAAATATAATATATCAACCAGATAATAAATAATTAAAAAAAGGTCTAACAAGACGGTTGCACCTGATCGCAGGGTCCGAGCCGTTTTGGACGTATTATGAATATAGAAAAATACTTGTTTTTAATAAGTTTACTGGGTATCACCTGCGTCAGGTGATCCGTATCGTTCGGAAATAGTAGAAGGATTTTATGCAAGAGTGGAAGATGATATTTGATGTACTTGCTGATAATGAACCGGATTTGGTTATCGACACAATTATGGCATTTATTGAATATGGAATACCATGCCTCATGATTTTTATAGCCATTCGGAGCTTTCGTAAATCAAAAAGTTGGTCAAGCAAAACCATTATCATAACAATAGGTATTATTGGTGTTGCTTCTCTTGTGATGGCAACCATGTCATTATTCCGCGATCCACTCAAAGAGAGATACAGTCATCAGATAGAAATGAAAGATTATATAGAAACAACTGGTTTCATCACAAACCTCACAGTCACTACTCATGTTGCAGGACAACCTGCAGCTAATTTCGAGGTCGCTGGCCGTGTCTTTAAATATGGTAGCGGGAGCGAAAACTATGCTATAGCTGCGCAAGAGAAAGGTGGAATTCTTGCAAACGGTCTGATGATCAAAATCTGTTACAAAGACGAAAAGATTTTGAGAATGTTTTCGTCTGTAGACCAATAGAGAGTGGTTGCCGAACCAATCACTTCAGCTAATTCCAAGAGGCATGCGCCTCTTGGAATTAGCTGAGTTTAATCATTAGCGCGAAAGAGATTGGAGAAAGTACCAAATGAAGCTGACGATAATAACCGGGGGTTCAAGAGGGCTTGGTTCCGCTCTTTTTGATCATTACAAAACCAGCAATTACGAAGTACTGGAATTCTCCAGAAATGGAACGTCGGAACAATCTGTTCGTCTTGATTTCTCGAAAACAAGGACAATCATAGACACTCTATCGGGGATATTTGATAAATATGACTCAAAATATTTAGAGGAAGTAATTTGTTACAACAACGCTGGAACATTGTCACCGATGGGAATAGCTTCCCAAAAAACCCCTGATAAAGTAGTCGAAAATATCAATATTAATTTTACAGGAGCAATACTTTTCCTTAATGAGTTCATAAAGTATTTTCAGGATATTTCTTGTAGAAAAACCATCGTCAATATTTCATCTGGGGCAGCATTAAAGGGCTACAATGGTTGGTCTTTGTACTGTGCGGCGAAAGCTGGTCTCGACAATTTCATACGTGCTGTTTCACTTGAACAAAGAGAAATGATATATCCGATTATCGCATTAAACATCGATCCTGGTATTATCAATACAGACATGCAGAAATCAATTAGAGAAGCAGATGAAAAAGACTTCCCGGAAAAACATAGGTTTATTGAATACAAGCAATCCGGCGCGTTGGTAGAACCGCTAATTGTAGCGAAAAGAATAGCTGAAATCATAGATAATTCTATTGAAGGAGGTCAGCGCTACAATGTCTAAAGAGACAACAGAGCGCTATCAGGATAGGGACACCCATCACTGAGCGCCCACGGGCATATTTTGAGCTTTTGTAGCGCAGCCGAATGGGATGATTCGCCCCTAAAAATGTGAAGTTATTTTTGCGCAAGCCCTAAGCTTAAAATCCGCTGCTCACTATAAACGGATTATGTTATTATACTATCAGATAATTTGAAATGATTTTACATAATATCATTCTCTTTAAATGAGATATAATCGTTTTTACTGACGATTATATGATCCAACACTTTTATCCCAATGATCTTCCCTGCTTCTATGAGTTGTTTTGTTGCTTTTATGTCTTCCGGGCTTGGTTTTAGTATCCCCGATGGATGATTATGCACAAGAATTACTGCGATTGCCCTGTCGGAAATTGCGTCTACAAAGACTTCCCGGGGATGAATCTGGTTGCTGTTAACAATTCCAACCGTAATAATCCTGTTGTTAATGACTTCATTCGCGCCATTTAATGTTATGCATACAAGGTGTTCTTGTTTTTTATCGGCAATATGCGAAACCAGAGATATTACATTTTTTGCGCTATGGACAATGGTTCGTTTCTTGAAAAGCCTTCGTCTTGAAAATTCTATTGCTGCTACAAGTTGACACGCCCTGGCACACCCGATACCATCGATTGAAATAAGAGCCTCGACATTTATCTTATCCTCATCCTGGTTTATAAATCGTAGAATTTCCGTTGCCAATTGCATGATGCTCTTGCCCTTTACTCCACTCCCCAAGAGAACTGCGATAAGTTCGGTATCTGTTAATGCGGTTGGTCCCTTTTCAACCAATTTTTCCCTTGGCCTGTCAAAATCAGGCAGGTTTTTTATTGGCTTCAATTTTCTCTCCGGTTAAGAATTTATCCTATATGGGATTTTTGATTTTCGATTTGAACAAGTCCACCCATCTGCTGCATGAGGCTTTGACGCAGTTTTTTGTTCTTTATTTTTCGAAGGCGTTTAATAAAAGAAATTTCCTCTTTATTCAGAGGTAAAAAGGGTTGTTCCGTCTCTTTTTCAGCGAGGTATTTCGTGGAAACATCTGATAGCGTTAATGATATTTCACTGGTATCAAAAAAAGCGGTGATGTCAACTCCAAGGGCCACGGCAATCATTTCAAGGCGTTCAACTGAAATCCTGGTAAAACCCTTTTCGTATTTTTGAACCTGTTGGAAGGAAACACCAATCTTTTCAGAAAGGCTGGCCTGAGACAACCCCCAGCTTTCCCGTAACTTTCTGATTTTAATTCCCAAAATTTCACCCGAAAATCGAAATTCCATGAATATCAATAATCCTTTTTCCAATCTGATTATTTCTTGTCACATATAATAATAAAAAAGTCTAACAACTCACATTAGTATATTTTATGTTGTACTTTTCTAATTATAGTTGTATATCATGCAAAAGGAGGGCCATATGGAAAAAATGATGAGGATTCTGATCGCAGATGATGAAAAACCGATACGAATCCTGTTAACCCGGGCACTTAAAGGCCCGAATTTAGAAATCGATCATGCGGAAAATGGAATCAAGGCGCTTCAATTGGTCAATGACCGGAATTATGATTTGATTATTACGGATTACCAGATGCCTGGGATGAATGGCTTTGAATTAACCCGATGGATCAAAACCAATTATCCTTCCATCCCGATCATTATCATCACCGGTTACGGCCCCACAGAAGTCCTGATGAATAGCGGCGCGCAAATATGCCTCCCCAAACCTTTTAAACTTTTGGAATTACGAAAGCTGGTCAAAAATTTACTTGAACAAATATAAAAGGTATAAATTGGGAAGGTAAATAAATTCAGTATTATGAGCGTAATGCATTGAATCTGACACATGAAAAAATTATATGGTTAATAGAAATTTGGTATTTGATACAATTTTGATGGTTTCGTAAAAAGTCCGAATTAGACGGTTTCGTAAAGAGTTCAAATTCAAGGCGTGCAAATTTTGTAATGATGAAGCGTACTTATCGTACGTTGAATCATTGCAAAATGCAGCACAACGCAGAAGTTGGACTTTTTACGAAACC
>JAUVGT010000337.1 GCA_030593645.1 Deltaproteobacteria bacterium | reverse complement strand
AGACAGGATTCATTAACTTTAGGCATTTTAGTCACTTTAGCGCACTTTAGGCACTTGTTAAATCCCCTTAGAGGGGTGACCCACCGCCGCTAAAGCTATGGCGGACAAGTCAAAGCCGGGCCCTTTGGACCCGGATTTTTATTTTCGGTAAAGTATTTTTAAAATGGGGGCAATATGGTTAGAATCGGCATTGTGGGGGCAACAGGGTATGCGGGTGCGGAGCTTGTGAGGATCATTACAGGGCACCCTGAAGTTGAACTGAAAATTCTTACCTCACGCAGTTACGCCGGAAAACGTTTCGCGGATATTTACCCTGCGATGAGGAACGTGGTTGAGTTAACATGCGAAAAATATGACGAAGACCGCATGTGTGATCTGACAGATGTCATATTCACTGCACTTCCGCATAAGCTCCCCATGGAAATCATTCCCGGACTTGTCAGGAAGGGTAAAAAGGTGATCGATTTATCGGCTGATTTCAGGTTCCAAAATGGTTCTAAATACGAGGAACATTACCAGCCTCACACCGCGAAAGATATGCTTGCAAAAGCGGTGTACGGCTTATCGGAGATTAATGCAGACAAAATAAAAAATGCGGAACTGGTTGGCAATCCAGGATGTTACCCCACAAGTGTGCTGTTACCCCTGGTCCCTTTACTGGAAAAAAAGCTTGTAGATCCGGAACTTTTAATCGCGGATTCAAAATCCGGTATCAGCGGGGCCGGCAGATCCCCCCTGCTGTCCACGATTTTTTGTGAAGTGAGCGAATCTTTCAAGGCATATAAAGTCGCGGAGCACCGGCATAATCCTGAAATGGAAGAGACCCTCAGTATAGCGGCGGATTTACCTGTTAATATCACATTTACACCGCATCTTGTGCCCATGTCCCGGGGTATGTATACCACGATATACACTTGTCCTTTTAATAATGCGGATGAAGAAGAGATCCATAACTGTCTCAAAAAATACTATCAAGACAGTAAATTTGTACGTCTGCTTCCAAGGGGAAAAGTCCCTGATACTCTTTTTGTAAGGGGTACAAACTATTGTGATATCGGCGTAAAATTTGATAGCCGTTCCAACCGTGTGATCCTCCTTTCCGTCATTGATAATCTTGTAAAGGGGGCTGCCGGTCAAGCGGTTCAAAATATGAATATTATGATGGGATATGATGAAGCTGCCGGTCTGCTGAATGTGCCTTTCCCTCTATAGAGCAAGATGTCTTGACATGAAAATGATATTGAATTAGATGTAGGTGGATTATTATGTGACTTGAACGGGCAGAGCAAAATAGAATCATTATCGCGAAATCACTCTTCTTTCCTTATGTCCCTGGATGTATGCAGACAGGATAGGTGTTTTCGTGATTAATTGATACTAATTTGCGGGAAAGCCCTGAAATTTACTACACAATAAAAGGAGGTCGAACATGACGGCAAAGTTGATCAAGGGCACGGAGATCAGAGAAGAGATACTGGAAGAAATTACGGCAGAAGTAAAAGACATCAAGGAAAAACATGGCGTTGTCCCGGGACTTGTAACAATCCTGGTTGGTGAAAACCCTGCATCCATTTCATACGTTACCCTGAAAATCAAAACAGCTCATAGAGTAGGGTTCAAGGAAATTCAGGACAGCCCGTCGGCAGATATTGCAGAAGAAGATTTGCTGGCGCTTATTGATAAATATAATAATGATGACACCATCAATGGTATTCTTGTACAGTTGCCGCTGCCAAAACATATCGATGAAAAGAAAATATTAAATGCGATTGATCCGGATAAAGATGTGGACGGCTTTCATCCAGTGAATGTCGGGCGATTGATGATCGGCGGCGATGAAGTAAGGTTTCCGCCATGTACACCGGCGGGAATCCAGGAAATGATCGTTCGATCAGGCACGGAAACCAGCGGTGCGGAGGTTGTGGTGGTTGGAAGGTCCAATATCGTCGGGAAACCCATAGCAAATATGATGCTCCAGAAAGGCCCGGGCGCGAATTCAACAGTCACTGTTGTGCACACACGCACAAAAGATCTTGCCGAACATTGTAAACGAGCGGATATACTGATTGTCGCCGCGGGAGTACCGGGGCTGGTAAAGCCGGAATGGATTAAGCCCGGGTCATGTGTTATCGATGTTGGAGTCAATCGTGTGGGTGAAAAAATAAGTGAAAAAACAGGGAAGAAAATCGCGATCCTACAGGGAGATGTAGATTTTGATGCGGCTAAAGAGATTGCCGGATCAATTACTCCTGTCCCCGGCGGTGTGGGTCCAATGACAATTACCATGTTAATGAGGAATACACTTAAATCACTGAAATTCAAATTGGGTATTCAATAGCAGGTAAATCACAGGTAGAATAACTTTACTGTTATTCCACCTGTGACGGTTTCGTAAAAAGTCCAACTTCTGCGTTGTGCTGCTTTTCGCAATCATTCAACGTACTATAAGTACGCTTCATGATTACAAAATTTGCACGCCTTGAATTTGGTCCGCCTACGGCGGATTACGAAACCGTCTAATTCGGACTTTTTACGAGACCATCACCTGTGAAATTAAATAAATGATAGTAATATAGTAAAAAAAATGATTCCCCCGTACTGATGTTTTACCAAAGAAGAAGTAATTAAAAAAAGTAAAATTAGTCATACTGGTAATTCCAAGATATGGTCCGAAAATTGCATTGACCTATTTATTTGTACTCTGTTTTGAAAATTTTGTCATTAAACATCTATAAAGGTTGAATATTTTTCCTTGACAAAGGGATAAATTTGTTCTAGAACAAAAATTATTTCATGAATATAATTTAAGAAATTTTTTAATTAATATGATAATAACGGCCCGGCAGTTTGAGTTTTCGCATTCGATTTTTTGACCAGGAGTAACAATTTATACTACATGTATGACTTTACTTCTGTATAACCACAATGTCTTGTATGTGAAGGCATTCGAATGCCGCCAGTTATGTTTTTTTCCGGGAAATATAATGTCAATTAAGGATTTAATTCGTATCACCAGCACCGGTTTGCCAACCAGGGATTTTTGTTTATTGCGTTAAATATCAGTCATCTATGGTTGACAAAAGAGTAATTTTAGTGTATTATTAAAGATGGTGTTTGAGTGAGAGCTTAACGCTTTGAAATAACAAGGATTATTTTTAACTTTTTCAGAAAAAAACAGGAATAAGGTCTATTTACTATGCGAAAAAAAATCTCCCTCGTTGTTTTAAGCAATTCCGGATCTTCCATAAAACAGCTTACGATTTCAACCGCTTTTTTGAAAATCTTTTTTGTTGTCTGCCTGATCTCCTTTTTTATTCTCGTTTACGATTATCTTAATCTGAAAAAAGATTCATTTAATATTGACGGGCAGGTTAACAAAATCGCAAGCCAGGTGAATGAGATCAAAGGTCAGCGTGAACAGATCCAGAAATTTGCTGAAGAAATAACTTCGCTGAAAAATAAACTTGTTGAATTAAATAACTTCGAAAAGAAAATTCGAATCATTGCGAATATTGAAAAACCGGATGAACAGAGTCTTTTTGGTATCGGTGGTTCAATACCCGATGATCTTGAGACGAATATTCCTTTGACTCAGAAGCATAATGTTCTTCTTCGGGAAATGCACGAACAGAAAGAACAGTTAAAACACGCCTCATTAAACCAGGTCGAGGGATTTCAGACCCTATACAAATTTATGCAGGATCAGCAGAGCCTTTTGGCTACCACACCGGCCATAAGACCAGCTGTCGGATGGACCACATCAAGGTTTGGATATCGTACCTCGCCATTTTTCGGAAAACGTGAATTTCATAAAGGCATTGATTTTGCTAATCGCATCGGAACCCCTATTGTTGCTACGGCCGACGGTGTTGTGTCATTTAATGGTGTTAAAGGCGGATTTGGTAATGTGTTAATGATTGACCACGGGCATGGAATGGTAACCCGTTATGCGCATTGCAGCAAGCTTTTAAAGAAAGTCGGTGATAAGGTCAAACGGGGAGAAAAAATTGCCTTGATCGGTAATTCAGGCAGAAGTACCGGGCCTCATTGCCATTACGAAGTCCATCTAAACGGTATTCCGGTGAATCCCGATAAATACATACTCGATTAAAAGCCTTTCTATAGAATGATTTGTGCTGCCGCATTTGCAAAAGTGCTGCAGCAATATCCATATATTCCCCTACTGGTTTTCCTTCCCTAAATAGTTGAATCCAAACAATCATCTCTTAATCCATAAACCTGACGCGGGCCAAGATATTCCGGAAATCTGCTGATTAAAGCCAGACGCGCCTGATAGCAAATGTGACATTCATCCACATATCCTTTTTCGTGTTCCAAACCAAAACGTTTAACCACACCGGCAGGGCCGTCATTTACTATGGCACGGACAACGGGATGCTGATCGGGATTAAAAGAGCTGATGATATCTGTAAGGGATGTTTTCATAAAATTACCGATGATTAATCCCTGGCACAAATGGACATTGCCAAAGGAATCGATGTGAACTCTTTTTGGATTTTTAAGTTCTTCATAAGGACATGATGTAAAGCTTTCCCAGTCTTTTTGAGGGAGACCCGAAATGAGTTTTTCCACAGCTCGGCCCCGGAATCTGGCGCCGCCGCCGATCACCGGTTCTCCCTTTGAATCGGTGGTGTTATTTTGTGCACTAACGGTCGGTTCATCAATACATATCGAATTTGACTCAATGTTAAGTGTTTCAGCAGCCGTAATCGCATTTTTAGCAGGATTATTCTTTTTTTCACCATAGTGGAATGGATCATCACTGATACTGAGATATGAAAGCCCGATATCTCTGAATGGCTTCAACCAGAGTACCGCATCCTCCACAGTTTCAGCCCAATATCCATTGGTAACAATACCGGTTGAAAAGCCTTTTGAACTTGCTGTTTTGATGCTTTCAAGGAGAAGAGGATAATAAAGAAAAGGTTCACCCCCTTCAAAAAAGATCGATTCCACAGATCCGATATTTTCAGCTTCATCAAGAACCCGGTTGACCTGTTTAAGTGTAAATGTTCCTTTTGCGCCAGGGCCGCTGTATAAGAAACAATGATCACATTCAAAAATACAGGTATAGGTCAAAAGAAAATGGATTCCGTTCAGCATAAAGTCCTCCGGTTTTAGTGTTTATACTTTTTCATATTGTACGTTTCAGCCAATTCGGCCCGGTCATCCTCAGGGAGCGAGGTAATATAAGATTTCCATCCCGGGCACCATCCCGCATGCCACCTCCATATCCTGCCTAAAAGGGACTTTGGTTTTTTATCATATTTTGCCCTGAAACTGCAGGTTTCGCAATTATGTTTAGACATTTTGTACCCCCTTCTTGTTGATATAGGTTTTATAGATATCAGTTATTGACGGTCTCGTAAAAAGTCCAACTTCTGCGTTGTGCTGCATTTCGCAATCATTCAACGTACTATAAGTACGCTTCATGATTACGAAATTTGCACGCCTTGAATTTGAACTTTTTACGAAACCGTCTATTTCGGACTTTTTACGAAACC
>JAUVGT010000076.1 GCA_030593645.1 Deltaproteobacteria bacterium | reverse complement strand
AAAGTCCAACTTCTGCGTTGTGCTGCATTTCGCAATCATTCAACGTACTATAAGTACGCTTCATGATTACGAAATTTGCACGCCTTGAATTTGAACTTTTTACGAAACCGTCTAATTCGGACTTTTTACGAGACCATCAAGAATAGACTTGGAAAAATATTCAATGTAATATTCGGGCGGGAGGGGGAATAACCATGTCGATCATTGCAGAAACCGCGTTACTGGAGAGCATCGGACATATCACGGGACTCCGGGAGGGAAGCACGCCCCTGGGGGGCTGTAAAATTGAAGACGGAGGCACAGCAACGCAACAGATCATCTCTGGTTTCTTCAAGACAGTACTTGCAAAAACGGAGACGAATTCTTCCAATCCCCTATTGCTGCTATTCAATGAAGTAAAACAAGCATTTATCAACACTTATTCAAGAGAGAATGAAGTGTTTTTAAAAGAGCGTCTGCTTGTATTACGCACGGCAAAAGATCCTAATGCCCGGGCAAAGGCGGTTGCGGAAATCTGGGCCCCAGAAATCGCCATACCGGATGAGACGATCCTTACGAAATGGCAACTGTCTGGTGTGACGGCCAATCCGCGGCCGTATCTTCCGGACGAGGTGATTCTTCAGGTAAACGCCCTCTATACCCTGCCTCAAGCGATTCCCGCACATCTGTCTGATTCCGTGCAAAACGCCTGGAACCGGGCACAGAACAGCGATGATGAAACCGTTTTTGACTACGACCATCCGATTCCACTTTTTTGCGGAGGCGAAGATCACGAGTTGACAGCCTGTCTAAAAGAGCTGGACAGCGATATCAGCTTTGAAAAAAGCAAGGGGGTTTTCAAAAGCGGTTATCGCCTGCCGGTGGTTGTCTCGGTTTCCGTGACCCATCCCCGCATCGCGAAGGTTTGCGACCTCTGGCTCCGTTATATCATGGCCGAAGAAGAATTTCATCATCTCAGGCTTTATTTTCTGACAGAGCAGGCGGCCCTGAATATCAAAAAAGCCATCGGCTGTTTCCCAGCAGAACCGTCCGTTTTTTCAGTACTGGGCAGTTATGCAAATCATTTTAATTGTCTAAAGTATTTTCAGCTCATCCTCGAAAAAACGGACGGTATCCGGGCGGGATTTAAGATTGATTCCGATGAAGGAATACGGTCCCGGGATCTTTTCGAGGCGACCGGGAAAACCTGGTTTCAAACCATGTGCCATGAATATTGGGGAGGCGCGGCCATGGATGAGCAGGGGGAGCCGGTCTACCTGGGTATCATCGCCGGGGAATACATCAATGAAAGGGACATCCGCGCTCACGGTTACGAAAACTGTCTGCGCATGCCGGATGTTACCTTTGGCGGTAATTATATCGGTCCGGATATCTTTTTCAAAAAGGGGGTGGCCCATGCCCGGGCAACCGACCTGTACAACCGGAAAGGTTTACGGTTGGAGGATTTCCTTTCCCATCCGGTGGTAAAGGGAGGCGGTTACGGCATCGACAACGCGGCCCTGAGACGATTTATTCCTTTTACTTACTCCCGGGTCGGCAGGGCCGAAGACCAGCAGTTTTACATGGCCGGGATGGCCGGGGGAAACCGGGGCATCTTTACACCGGATCTCAGGATTGCCCACTACAAGCAGCGGGTGGCCGCATCGGAAAGCACCACTTCGATCACACGTTTTCTGGGGGATATGTTCCGTCTGGTCATTTTCAATGAAATTGTCGATTTTTTGGAATTGAAAAACAGCATAGATCCAATGCCCGGTGTTTTTGCAGGCCCTTTGGCACGAATCCAGGCGTTTTTCAGTATCGTGTACAAAAGCTACTGCTGTTTTGCGGAAGGAAACGCACCGATGGGAGAGCAGATCTATCAGCGTGGTCTGACGGAACTTAAACAGTTAACAGGTGAGATTGATGCCGGAAAGATTCGTTCTGGCTGGAAAAAAGAGCAGGCAGACTGGGAAGAATTCGTACGTGCCGTTGACCGCGCAAGCCGGGCTCAACTGGTTCGTGCGGTTCGTGATACTGCCGCTGGTTATGATGATTAATATTATAGATATTATTCATCATAAGCACCGCAGCCGATAAGCAGATCCTGGCCTGGAATTTTTCTAACATAGGCCGTTTTCTTTAAAATTTCTTTTGTTTCCGGATGGCTCCATTTATATTTAATCCAGCCATCGTTCTGATCCCTGGCTGTGTCTATCATTTCTTTAAAAAAGTTGTTTCCGTCTTCATCTTTGGCATTATACAGATTTTTTCCGACGAGGTTGGGATTTGCACCATGCACAAGTGTTTTTCCATCAAAATCGAGCGAAAACAAATATAAATCTTCTTTAACAAACCGGCTGTTCTGATCGTTGAAAGTATTAAATGCGCTATCCACCCCATGGTCTCTGATATATACGATTCCCTCATCAACAAGTGCTTTTGCCTTTTTTTTAGATGACATTGATTTAGCAGATCGAAATTTAACGGTTCCCACTCTTTTTTTAAACTCCGTTGCCAGTGAATTCAATTCATCTGCGTTGTATTTTACCTGCGAACTTGATTGGTTCATTTCATTGGCAGTCTGGTTTAGTTCTTCAATTTTACTGGCAATCTGGTGTGATGATTCCGAGCTTCTGTTTACAGTCTCATTAACGTTCTGAATTCCCTGGGACGCCTGCTGAACGTTATTTACAATTTCCCTGGTGGTTGTAGATTGTTCTTCAATTACAGTCGCTATTGATGAGACATATTCATCGACCTTACTAACAACTTTCGAAATGTCACGGATTTCAGTAACCGTGCTGCCTGTTGATTCCCTGATATCTCTAATTTTATTGGCAATATCACCGGTTGCTTCCGCTGTCTGTTGTGCAAGTTCTTTGATTTCATTTGCAACAACCGCAAAACCCTTTCCAGATTCACCTGCCCGGGCGGCCTCGATTGTTGCATTAAGTGCCAGCAGATTTGTCTGTGAAGAAATATTACTTATTGTCTCGGTAACCTGGCCGATTTCCTCTGCTGCCTTACCTAACTTATTTATTTTTTCGGAAGCAGTGGTTGCCTGTTCTACGGCGTTTTTTGTTATTGTTCTGGTTTTTTCCGCAAACTGAGCGGATTCATTGATTGAAGAACTCATTTCTTCCAGGTTGTGTACAACTGCCGAGACGTTTGTTGCCGACTGCTCCATGGAAGCTGCCACAGTGTTCATATTCTGACTCATTTCATTGGACGCCTTAAAGACGCTGTCGGTTTTGTTTAAGGTATTTTGAATATTTGCAGACATTTGTCTAAACACAGTTTTTAATTCATCAGATGAAAATGTGAGTGATTCAGTGAAATCAGCGATATTTATAAACAGTCGGCGTATGGTACCGGTCATTCTGTTCAGCCCGTCTGTGACTTTTCCGATTTCATCATTTCTGTCAGATTCAAAGGATATGCTTAAATCACCATCGGTTATTTTATTAATTGCTTCCACATTGTTCAATAACGGTTTTGAAATATACCTGTTAATCAGAAACAAGAGAGACGCAAGGATAATGATAACCATAGCTGCTAATGATAAAATGATAGACCAGGAAATGGATTGAACGGATGATATGATTTCATTTTCGATTTTTTTCAATTCATTGTTTGATTCGGAGATGATAGAGTTAATTTGGTTTTTTTCCGTTTTTTCAATCGTTAATTGCCCCAATAATTCTGCATAATGGGTATTGAATCTATTTATTTGTCCTGTAGTCCTGTCTGCCGCGTTTGAAATATACAGAATTGTAATAAAACCGACTAAAATACTTGAAACAATCAGAAACATGCTCATGCCAAAAACCATTTTCATACCGATTGATTTAAACATTGAAATTTCCTGTTTTTAGTGGTTTCTGTGAATTCAGACCGAAGTCAAAACCTATATTTCATTCTCTATCCGGTTCGAATATTTAATATGTATATTATAATATAATTGGACCAAAAAAACAAAGAACTTTTATAAAATATTAATATTGCTGCAGATATCAGAAGAAGTTAATTCGTCTTTAGTGAAAAGGATTGAATGATCAGGTTTAAAAATTGATCAATCTGATGTCCTTCAGGCTGATGTCCTTCAGGAATGTTAAAGACAGTTGCTTTGAATTTTTATACAATAAGACACATCACACCGGAATTTGGTTGCGTTTGGTTGGAGTCAAATATAAAGCTGATGCAGTCATGATTGAAGATAAGTATAAATATGAGGTGATCGACAGGGACGTGAACTTTGTCGCCTATGACAATGGAGTGGTGTTTGACTCCAGAACGGGCCTAGAATGGTTTGCCGGGCCTGATAAGAATACGAGCTGGAAAAAGGCTAAATCCTGGGTTGAAGATCTTGATGAGGCAGGCGGCGGTTGGCGGATGCCCGCGGGAAATGAGCTGCAAACTCTTTTTAAAAAAGGAGCGGGAAAAAATAATATGTCTCCGCTTTTTAAAACCAGAGGCTGGTATATCTGGTCGGGTGAAATCGGTAAAATAAAAGGGTCCTTGTGGTCGAGGTGGGAAGCGGTACACTTTGATTTTAACTTCGATGGTTACATTAGTAGTGAACTCCGTTGGTTCTCCAGCCTCTTCAGAGGCTTTGCGGTACGCAGCCGACAAACGAAAAACCTGCTGGCAGCAGCCTACCAGTGCGACCTCAATGCTGTAGACTCTTTTTTAAAGACAGGTTCAGATGTGAACATGAAAGACCAGGATGGTTACACTGCATTGATGATGGCTTTATTAAACAGAGACCATAAGTCGCCGCAGCTTTTAATACAGGTTAAAATCGTGCAGGTATTAATAAACAAGGGAGCTGATGTAAACGCGCGGCAAAAAGACGGGCATACTGCGATGTATTATGCTAAAAAATACGACCTGGCGCAAATCATTAAACTTCTATGAAAAACAAAGAATCAGATCTTCACTCTTTGGTAAACTCTGATATAAAAAGATCACAAGTTGGGCGGCTGGCGCAGGCGTTACTTTTAAAATACTATTAAGGGATTCTTATGAATACGCTTGATAAAGGTACTGATACAAAGGGTATCGCGGCAATTGCAGAAAACTCGGATCCATCCAGAACTGGTGAAGCAATCCGCCGATCAGTCAAGCTTGCCGGGGGAATGGATTGGCTCACACCGGGACAAACGGTTGTCATTAAACCTGCCCTCAATTCAGCAGGGAAATTTCCCTTTACTACAAGTCCGGTATCTTGCGCTGAACTTGTTCGGATGTGTCTCGAACGCGGCGCAGGGAGAGTGTACGTGGCAGACGAAATGGGCTATGAACACACCATATTGAAACACCGGGCGTGCGGAAAGTTTGCGGGGTTTGATAAAGATAAAACCATCCAGTCATTCAAAAAAACAGGCATATATGACGCTGTTACCAAAGTTGGTGAAGAAATGAACGCAAGTGATCGTATCCACATCACAACGTTTCGCGAGGAAGGCTGGCGCAGGTATGTGTTTGGAGACGGGGATGGTGAATATTCCTCAAACGAATTTACTCTTTACAATCAATGGGTCCACCGGCAATTGAAACACGCAGAAAAATGGTCGGGCAAAAAAGCCTGTAGAAAATACATACCACGGTTTTTTGATTCAAAACTTAAAAAAGATAAACCCGGGTTTTATGTGCCAAAGCTGCTGGACAAAGCGGATCACATCATCAATGTATTTCGAATTTCCAGCCATCTCTGGTCCCATTACACGATGGCGATCAAAAACTGGGTAGGAATTATGCGTCCTGATGACCGTGTCTGGATGCATCAGCTAAACTATCTCAAAAACAATCGGCATGTCGGAAATGAACTGGACAGGGACGACCCGATCAGAACCGAGCCGCTTTACCACGAACAGTTAGCGGATTTGCACCTGCCGCATATCAAAAAAGAGAGACTGTGTGTTTCCGACGCCACTCAAATTATTCTCAGCGGGGGACCTGACGGAACGGACCGGCCTTTTTACCGCGCCAACCTGATTCTCGCCGCGAGTGACATCATTGCGGCGGATGTTGCGGGCCTGGCAATTTTACGCTATGGTACGCTTAAAGCCCCTGATGGTTTACTCGGGCATTATGAACCGCAGCCTGCCGGTTGGGTGGAGGCCGCCAGTGGTTTAGTCAAAGATCTGATATGGCCTGAGAATAAAAATGTTTACAGGGGAACCGATTCCAAACTGTGTGATCCGGAATTTAGCAACTGGGACTGGGTTGCGATCCAGCGTGCCAGGGAGCTGGGCCTGGGTGTCAAACACCCGGATAATCTCCAACTGTTTTTCGATGAAAAAGAATCGCCATTTGCGGTATCCGGTGAGAAGCGCGACTGGATAACAGAAGATGCATTGCGTGAGCCAAAGTACGAACTTATTAGCTCTTAGAAGGTTTTGATACCGGGAGGAAATATGAACACGGAAAAACTTTTTCAAACGGGAGGAAACACAAAGATAATCGGTATTTTTTTGATCAGTTTTTCTGTTTTTGTTAGTGCGGTGATTATTGCGAACCTGGTTCAAACGGATTTCGGGAAGATCAGAGTCTCCAACGTGTATTATGATAATTATAACGGCAAACACATGAGGGCTAAATTGTTCAGACCGAATTCCGCGACCGGGGAAAACCCTCTTCCGGGTGTCGTGTTTATTCACGGTTACCAGAACAATCGGGAAAGCGGTGACGCTTATAATATTGAAATGGCAAAGAGGGGGTTTGTCGTACTCGGTATTGACGCTATCGGCCGGGGAAATTCAGATGTGCCCAACGATCCGGAGGACCCGAATTTTGACGATACCTTCGGTACGAGAACATCCATGAAATTTCTTCGCTCTTTGCCTTTTGTAAAAAAGGAGTCAACGGGTATCATGGGGCACAGTATGGGAGCCAGGTTCGCCTATAATGTCGCCCTGGAAGATCCATCCATCAAGGCAGTCATTATCATCGGCAGCGCTTATGATAAAAGGGCATCCCTGGAAAGTCCCCAAAATATGCTCATGATCATTGGTGAACTGGATGAGTTCAGAGACTTTTTTACCCAAACAAAAGATCTTGTGAAAGAGTGGATGCGGACAGAGGCCACAAAAAATTCTTTTCCCCATCCAAAACCCGAATTCGGGAAAACTTACGGGGATTTCTCGAAAGGGACAGCCCGAAAGGTATTTATCCATCGCATCAGTCATATCCAGGAAAGTCATAACGCTGTGTGTATTGCTGAGGCTGTCAAATGGATGAAAGAGTCACTGAATCCGCCCGAAAAGTTTTGGACAGACCCCCGGGCCCAATCATGGTCCATTAAGGAAGCCATGACATTTCTGGCAATGTTTGCCTGTTTTATCTGTATTTTGCCGCTCAGTCTTTTGTTATTAAGGACGACTTTTTTTGGTACTATCAGAGAACCGGTACATTTCAAATATGCCTGTATTACCAAATCATATTTCAAGTCCGTAGCAATAAACGGAATACTCATGTGGTTATATTTGCCGTTAATTATGACGCTTTTTGCTGTTCATAAGTTTCTGATACCGGTTGATCCCGTGTTTCCAATGCTTCTGGTCGACGCCATTGTCTGGTGGTTTGTCTGGATTAATATTTTCGGATTGCTTCTCTTCCGCCGCTGGTATCAAAAAGAAGCAAAGCCTTCAGGAATTACACTATACGATCTGGGGTTATCCTTCAGTCCGGACCGTTTTTTTCTGGACATCGGAAAAATTACCAAGACCGTATTTTTGGGGCTGATTCTTTTTGGCTTTCTTTATACATGTGAAATCCTGTCAGAATATCTGTTCATGGTGGATTTCAGATTTATCTATCCCCTGGTCAGTGATCTGACACCCTATCGCGCGGGAATGTTCCTGTTGTATTTTCCGTTTATCTTATTCGGGTTCATTGGTCTGACACTATTCGTTCATGGCCAGATTCGCAGGCCGCAGAAGGAAACATGGCTAAAAACCTATTTTTTCTGGACCGGATCAAACATATTCGCGCTGATTACTCCACTCATTCTTTTTCTTCTGATCCAGTACATCCCCCTTCTTTCCACCGGCTTTATACCGTTCGAAGGGCCCGGAGGAGTATTTGTGGTTTTTATTCTGGAGCTGTTTTTTATCATCTTGGTCTTAGCCCTTGTCATGATTCTGTCCACCTGGTTCTACCAGATCACAGGGAAGATCTTTCTGAGTGCTTTCATGAACGCGATGATCGTCACCTGGCTCTTTGCCTCTTCACAAGTTGTGGCACCGATTCCTTGATAAGGAGAAGACCATAACGAATTATAAAGGAGTTATCGTAAAAATGTTACTATTTGAAAAAGCCGGAAAAGCGAATACGGATGATGTGCTGAATTGTGTTAGAGACAAAGGGAATGAACTTAGAATCAAAACCTGCGTTCTTGCCACCACAAGCGGAGCTACCGCCCTGCGTGCAGTCGATATACTGGATGGTTTTAATATTATTGCTGTGACACACTACACGGGTCTGACAAAACCAAATTTTCAGGAATTACCATATACCAAAAGAAAGGAACTTGAAGCGTTGGATGTAAAAGTATTGACTTCCAGCCATGCGTTTTGCGGAATCGGCAGGGCTGTGAGGATCCGATTTAATACATATCAGGTTGATGAGATAATAGCAGAAACACTAAAGCTATTTGGACAGGGAACAAAGGTAGCTGTTGAAGTCAGTCTTATGGCTGCCGATGCGGGATTGATTAAGACCGGCGAAAGTGTAATCTGTGTTGGCGGAACCGGGACGGGCGCTGATACCGCGTTAATATTACGCGCGGCAAACACTTTAGATTTTTTTAAACTAAAGATTCGTGAAATAATATGTAAACCAATGCTATATCATTAGCCCCATATCATTCATCACACGTTATGTTCGTCAATATGAGCGGTGATTTTTAATTTAACCATATTACTGATTTGATCCGTATCCATTTCCGAAATGGACTCAAACGGGATTTCATCGAGGACTTTCACACGGATCGGGTGATACCCGCGAAAAATGATGCTGTGTTTGGGCAGCGCGTTTTTTGTACCGTTAATGACAATTGGTAAAATCGGAAGCCTGTTTTTTTTCGCCAGTACAAAAGCGCCGGGTTTAAAGGGTCTTATTCGGCCGTCAAACGACCGGGTCCCTTCAGGGAAAATAAAAATGGAATTTCCATTGGAAAGGGTTTGATTACATTCTTCGAACATGAGTTTGATGCTTTCTTTGTTACCGCGTTTCAATTTGATATATCGGTTTAAAACCATATTCCATCCGATAAACGGGATTTTGAAAACTTCCGCTTTTGACAGCCACTTAAAGTGAAAAAAAAGCCTGAAGGCCACCAGGATATCCAGCTGGGATTGATGGTTGGATACCACAATATAGGTCCGGCCGGGCTTGATCTTTTCCCTGCCGCTCACCGTAACCGACAGGAAAGGCATCACCCACAAATAGACAGACGCCCAGAAGCATGAAAACAGGTGCAATGCCTTTAATTTGGGGTCGAACAAAACCGTACATGCCCAGATCAGGCAGGCAATAATAAAAAAAAATAGTGAAGACAGAAAAAAGAATGAGACGAATGAAATGGATATAAACCGGTTATACATAAATAATTCCTATCATTGGATTAAGACCATGGTCACAATAGCACACTTTTTCATGCTATACTAAATTTTATTCCAAGACCTAATTTTCAGCTCTTGAAAAATGATTCGCGTGGAAAATAAAAAAAGGTGCCTGAATTCAGACGCCCTTTTATTAATACATAATTAGATCGTAAATATATGATCGATTCTTACGGCAAAAATTCAACCTGTAGCGAATAGCCGCTTCCTGAGAAACAGGCAGGCGGATCGCCTGAACCATCGGGTGTTGGTTTGTCGAAATTGACGTATTCGGTTACCAGGATTTTCCAGTACCCTCTGCCGTCTTCTTCAAAAGTAAATCCATGGTAATGGGGCTCATAATCGAGTCTGATGTCCCTTGTCAGCCGGGCATAGTTACGATTTCCATCGCTACTTGTTACATGCGTATTATCGCGGTTAAAAAGGCTGGTCAGTACAGTATCACTTGACGGCAGCCCCGCATTGTTTACAGTAACCCGGAGATTTTTCGCCTCGGTCAGGTTGATTTTAAAATAGTCTTTGACTCCCACTATATTACCACCGCTGTCATATAAATTGACAAGTAGTCCTCCCGCAATGGTCCCTGCTGTTACCTGCTTAGCCGCGCTAAAACTGTCATTATTTTCATGGGAGTCATTGAGCGTTTTCACTCTTATTAAAATGGATAGGCAGTCATGCCTGTGCCGCTGGGTTCAACCGAAAAATTAAAGGTGGTGTTCGGTTTCAGGGCAATCCAGACCTTATTGTTGTCTCCTGCCAAAGTTCCCCCTGCCCCCGGTCTGTAAAGGTTTAATTCGATGCTGCCTGAGATCCGGCTTATGGTCACCAGGGTACCATAACCACTGGCACCTGTTGTAAACCTGAGATAGTCTATGGAATCGGAATCACCACCCACATCCCCTGAATAGCGTCCCGCCCTTCCCAACAGAGTGGCACCACCGGCAGAATCGTTAGACGGTTCACCCGCATCAATCGAAGAGCTATCTGTAAAGATGGCCCGCTCGCTGAATCTTAAATGGTTAAACTTGATCAGTTTGATTGTGTGGTCCAATTCCGAGTATTGAATCGGCGGTTTTGGAACGGGACCGGATTTTGGAACACCGCTGCCGCGTTTTGGAGCGGGTGTGAAATAGATTTTAATATTACCCGCTTTTGTTAATTTCAAACTTTTGGTGATGTCGAATTTTCGTCCCTTTTTGAAACTCTGAAGAATTTTTCCATTCTTGTCCCGAACTTTAACATTTTGAACTTCCCGGGGAAATTCCATGTATAGTTTTTTCTTTTTTTCAAACAGTTTGGGTTTGATATTTTTAGCTAACATTTTAGATTCGGGTCTTGTGGATAAACGACTTTTTTGTTTTAATAACCAAATATTTACAGCACTCCCTTTGGTAATTTTGGTTTTGGATTTTGGAGATTGTTTGACTATCGTACCTGTTTTGCCTTTTCCGATGGTCACATAAAGCACCTTACCGATCTTTAATCCAAGTTTCTTTAAAATCGATTCAGCCTGGGTTTTGGTTTTACCCAGCAGTAGGGGGTCGATATTTTAATTATTTTTTGTGCTTGCGTTGTACTCGATTTCTGAATTTTAGTTTTAGGGGGGACCTTGTTGCTGGCGGCCTGGGCTCCAAAAGCCAGACTAAACAGAAATAACATGAAAATGATGAACACGTTGCGATATAAATTTCGATGCCGTCTCATTCGATTGCCTCCTTTGAACCGTAAATTTAATATGGTGTGAATCCTAAAGTATTATTGATCTGAGCCGATTTCATATGGGCTTCTTACTATAGTGGTTTTAATGCCATGAAAGGTTCAAACTAATTTGAACGGGGTTTTTGTTTACAGGTTTATCATATATCTTTAAAAACTTTACAGAAATCCGCTATCTGTGGCATAATAGTTAAAGGTAACAGAAAAGCGGCAGAAAACACACTTTCATTTCAAATTTCGGTGTTCGAATGCCTTTGTCTGATCAGTCCCGAAATCTTCATTGCCAAAGTATTTTAGCTGCTGATTAACAAACATTTTTTATGAATCCAACCTGCTTTATTCACCTTTCCCGGGGTTACGCAGCTGGTATTATAATTTTAAGTATCTGAGTGAAACATGTCTCTTAAAAACCGTAACTTTCAGAATCACAAAAAACGTTCCTCTGTAAATAAGATCGTTGAAAATGATTTTTCAAAAATTGAAAAAATAAACAGCTTCCTGATCCGTATTTCAGAGGCCGTCAGTGTCATATCCGATCTGGATGAATTGTATCATTATATTCACCAATTATTAAGTGAAATCATAGACACTACTAATTTTTTTATTGCTCTGTATGATCCTGAAGAAGACTCTCTGGTGTATCCCTATCATGTGGATGAGATGGATAAGGTAGAAGATTATGACCAGAACATGAAAATTCTGAATGCCAGTAAATCCGGATCATTGACAATTGAGGTCGTGAAAAGCGGTAAACCGTATTTTGGAACCAAAAAGAAGTTGCTTGAAAGATTCGAAAAGCTAAAAGTGAAAAAACTGGGTACTCTTTGTGAACAGTGGCTGGGGGTCCCGTTAAAAGTCCAAAACGAAGTCATCGGATGCATGACCGTTCAAAGTTACACAGATCCTGAGCGGTACGATCAAAGAGACTCGGAAATTCTTTCATCGGTATCCAGCCAGGTCGCCCTCCTTATTGAAAACAAACGCAAGGAAAAAGAGAGAAAGCAGAGCCAGGAAAGGATTAAAACACTTTATGAAATATCAAACGCGGTCAACACCACAGATAACCTGGATGATCTTTATCATTCCATTCACCGTTCCCTGAGCAGGATTATTAACGTAAAAAATTTCTATATTGCTATTTATAAATCTGATACCGATTCAGTTGTTTTTCCATATAAGGCGGATCAGTATGATCAGGATGAGATAGAACCCTTTTCTGAGATCAAAAATATAAAAGAGGCCAATAGCCTCACCAGCAGGGTTATTCAAGACGGAAAATCATTATTACTAAAAGATGATGAACTGGAGGTTTCTACGATTCGGGGGACGGTTCCTAAAATCTGGCTGGGTGTTCCGCTGAAAATTAAGGATGAAATTATAGGGGTGATGGCAACTCAGAGTTATGAAAATCCTCATGAATACTCTATTGAAGATCTGGAGATATTAAGTTCCGTCTCCGAACAGGTTGCAATGGCCATAGACAGTAAAAGAAAAGATGAAGAGTTAAGAAAACTGAATGAAGAGTTGGAACAGAAAGTGATTGAAAGAACCAATCAATTGGAAGCCGCACAGAAAAAAACCCTGGACCATGCCCATAAAGCCGGTATGGCCGAGATGGCTATTGGGACGATTCATAACGTGGGGAACATATTAAACTCGGTTAAGATTTCGACCCAATTATTGCTCGATTTGTTAAAGGCCGATAAAAGTTTTGAAAGTCTGGAGAGTGCGAACCAGTTGATCCGGGAGAATATCGATCATATTGATGAGTTTTTTCAATCCCAAAAAAGTATCTTATTAATGAAGTATTTTTTGAAAATCGGTGAGCTTTTTAAAGATGTCAAATCCCAAATGGATAAGCATTTAGAGCGTCTTTCAAAAGGAATCGGAAGTATTGAAGAGGTTATTGTCGCCCAGCAGCAGTATACCGATTATCTCGGTCATAGAGTGGACCTGGACATAAAGATTATCGAAGATGCCTTGACCATACAGCAGGGAACGATTGAAAAATACGGCATTCAGGTGATTAAGAGTTTTGATGATATTCCCCGGGCAGTAGTTCAGGAGACAAAACTGATTCATATTTTAGTCAATCTGTTCAGGAACGCGAGAGACGCGATGTTTAATGTCGCGATGGAGAAAAGAAAGCTGTGCATTTCACTTGAAAACGATAATAAGGCTGTCTATTTAAAAGTTAGCGATACTGGAGAGGGTATTCCTGAAGAAAATTTACATAAAGTGTTTAATCATGGTTTTACTACCAAAAAAGATGGTCATGGTTTTGGACTACACACCTGTGCCAATTATATGACGGAGATGAATGGAAGAATCCGGGCGGAAAACAGAAAGGACGGTACGGGCGCTATATTTATACTGGAATTTCCATTGAAAAACCAGAAGCTGTCTTAAAAACACACCTTTAGCCAAAGAGATAAATGACGGTTTCGTAAAAAGTCCAACTTCTGCGTTGTGCTGCATTTCGCAATCATTCAACGTACTATAAGTACGCTTCATGATTACGAAATTTGCACGCCTTGAATTTGAACTTTTTACGAAACC
>JAUVGT010000028.1 GCA_030593645.1 Deltaproteobacteria bacterium | reverse complement strand
GGTTTCGTAAAGAGTTCAAATTCAAGGCGTGCAATTTTTGTAATGATGAAGCGTACTTATCGGACCCGCCCTGTTAAATCTGTCTTTTTATTTAACAGGGGAGTTGAATGATTGCAAAATGCAGCACAACGCAGAAGTTGGTCCGCCTACGGCGGATTACGAAACCGTCAATTCTAATCATTTCCGTCCAAAACCTCACGAACTGCTATGGCCAGTTTCTGTTTATTCAGTGGTTTTTCAATACACATGCGTATACCCATTTCAGATGCACTTTTCCCATTAACTTTTTTACTGAAACCGGTGCAAAGGATAATCGGCATTTTGGGACTGGTTGTCAAAATTTCCTTTGCCAGTTCATATCCGGTCATCTGGGGCATGGTCATGTCTGTAATAACCAGATCAAACAGATTTGGATTTGAGTGAATCAGTTCCAGGGCCTTTGTGGGATCGGTTTGGATTTCCACATGATAACCAAGCTTTTCAAGCATTTGTTTTCCTATTTTAATCAAACCCTCTTCATCATCAATAAATAGTATACGTTCATTCCCACCGGGTATTTCACCTGTTGGTATTTTTTCAGGCTGGGGGGAATCGTCAACTACCGGAAACAGCACCTTCACGGTGGTGCCTTTGCCAGGTTCGCTTTTTAAGGAAACAGCACCATCATGGTTTTTCATGATTCCATGGACAACAGCCAACCCCATCCCGCTCCCTTTCCCGATATCTTTTGTGGTAAAATAGGGATCAAATACCCGTTCCAATATTTCGCTATCAATTCCGGAACCATTGTCGTTTACTGTCAATTGAATATATTTCCCGGATTCTAAAGATTGAAACTCGATTTGTGTTTCTTCATCAAGCTCAATTTGGCTCAAACCGATTTCGAGGATTCCTCCTTTTTCTTCCATGGCATGGGCACCATTGGTACACAAATTAATCAGCACCTGATGAACCTGGGTCGGGTCAGCATTTATAATTCCCAAATTATCTTCAAAATTTGATTGAATACGAATCGTTGTGGGTATCGAAGCTCGAAGCAGTGCAATTGATTCTGTGATAATTGAATGTATTTTGACCGGTTTCCTTTTATGTTCTGATTTCCTGCTGAAGTTTAATAGCTGACGAACCACATCCTTTGCTCGCAGGCAAGCAAGTTTTGCCTCTTCCAGATTAAGCCGGCCCGGATTCCAATCCGGAACTTCATCTATCGTCAACTCAATATTCCCGATAATGATACCGAGGATATTATTAAAGTCATGTGCAATACCCCCGGTGAGAGTCCCGATAGCCTCTAATTTATGAGACTGACGGAGTTGTGTTTCTAGTTTTTCCTTTTCTTTCTCAATTCGTCTACGCTCGGAAATATCCCTGATATTTCCCTGGAAAACAATCTTATTTCCATAGAAATTTTTTAACCCGGTGGCTCCGATTTCAACAGGAATCCTGGCACCGCTTTTCGTAATCAAGTCAACTTCAAAAAGTTTAGAATCTACGCCCTTTGACATTTCAGCGATTCTCTTTTTTGTTTCAGACTTTGCAGGAGAATATATATCTTGCAGCCCCATGGTAAGCAGCTCCTCTTTTGAATATCCGGTGAGCTCAACAATTTTTTTATTCACGTCCAAAATTCGTTTATCACTAGTAAATATATTTATCCCGTCTCTTGATTGATCAAAAAGCACTCGATATCTCTCCTCACTTTCCTTAAACGCTTCCTCCGCCTGCTTACGAATGTTAATCTCTTCATCCAGATCAGCAATTGCTTTTTGAAGACTATCCGCCATCTCATTAAATGACAGGGCAAGCTGACCGATTTCAGATTTAAAATCAGCATGATTCACACGTGTACCCAATTCACCTTTTCCAAATTTATATACTGTTTCCTTAAGTTTAATAATCGGTTTTGAAATGGTAAAAGAAATAAAAAGCGCAATCAAAATTCCAATAATAATCAAAACCAAAGAAAAAATAAAAAACGATCTCTGTAAATTATCGACCGGTTTTAAAACAACATTTGAATTATGCTGAGCGATCAATCTCCAGCTCAATTTCTCATTGGACTGAATTTCTTCTAGCACCGGAGCGGTGGTATATAATTTGTCATCTTTTGAACTATAGTAGGGTTTAGCCCGTTGTGTAAATTTGTAGAAATCCTTTTCTGAAACATCCTCTAAAATCTGATAGGGTGATGAAGAGTAAACGAGTCTTCCATCCCCTGTCACCAGCATAATCTTATGGGACCCAAATTTTTGTGTAAAAATATCGATTTGCCTGATCAGTTCAATGATCCGGATAACGGCTTTTACAACACCAACGAATTCATCATTTTCATCAGTAATTCTCATGGCCACAGAAATACTGTAATTTTTAACACTCTCATCATACTCAATTCCCCCGATAAAAAGACCATCCTTTTTTGCAGATTTCCACCACTCCTCATCTCCCTGCATGTAATCAGTTGTTTTCGAAGTCTGGAAAATATTCACACCAAATTTGTTGGTAATAAATATCTCTCCAAAAACAGTATAGCCTGTATTATGTAGCGGCTGATCCATATAAATCTTCCTGAGATATTGTGAATATCCCCGGTTGATCAAATCTTTCATAAAATCGGTTACTTTTTCGTCAGGCACAGAAGTCCATTCACTGTCTCTTTTCGCAATAACATCTTTAATGTTTTCGATCTGGTCAAAATTTTTGTTTTCCTCTGAAACGATTTCTATAATAAATGGAATCTCCGCAATTCTATGAATTTCTTCAAGTTTCAGCATGATGTCTGAATTGATTCTTTTACTGATTTCTTTTGTAAGACGGATGGATTCGGTTTTTGTGGTATCCAGATAGAATTCCCGGATTTCCTTAAAAACATAACCGAAAAACCCGGCAAGTAAAACGATGGGTAATAGAAATCCTATGATCAGTTTGGTTCTTATTGTCATTACTTTTAAATCTTCCTTATGATTACCCGATTGTGAATATAAAAAATGATGTGTGTAAGTTCAATTTAATAACTTTTAAGCCCGTTGAAGGGAAGCATGGTTGTATTTAAGCGAGTAAAACAACCTTCAAGAAATTGAATGCGTATTCTGATATATATATATCTACAATCTTTATCGGCAGATCCTGTCATAACTTTAATTCGTATCATGTGAGTATAATACCGATAAAGACGAAAGCGATACCGACCCCGTTAGTAACAGATAATGATAAAAACCTCTTGAAGTGGTTTATAACTCTTCAACCACGTTCACGTTCAAGGCTGAGAGAAGGTTTAAAAACGACTTTTAATAATCTCTTTAGATATTGTCATAAAGTGCTTTAACAACGGGGAACACCATTTCTCAGCATGCCAAATCATAAGTACTGACGTCTCAACATCATTTTCATTCCACTTCAATTTTGCAAGGCGTTTCTCTACCAATTCCTCCTGAACAGATACCTCTGGACAAACCGTAACCCCAATGCCCAGCTTTAAACAGTTTCTCATACTGTTGATGCTTGAAAACAAAAGTTTTTTCGGTGCGACATTCTGTTCTTCGAGCGACCGCTCGAATTCCCGTCGATAACTTCAGTCGGTTCTGGGAAGCAGGACGGTCCGACCCTCCAGATCATTCAATGTAACTTTTTTTTGTTCGGCAAGCGGGTGAGCGGGACCGGAAATGAGAATAAGATTCTCTGTCTTCAGCATATGAACATTAAGCTCACTGAACCGGATTGAATCGGTCATTAAAAAGGCCAGGTCTATCCGGCCGGAATTCAATTCTTCACGGAGCTGAAGGTCGGAGCAGTTGATAAATATCAATTTGACCTCCGGGTTCTCCCTGTGGAAACGATCCACCACTTCGGGCATGTAAACAGTGGCCAGGGTTTCCGGAATGCGAATCGTTAGACTGCCGCGAGTGTATTGGGCACCGGTCACCTCTGAACGAATTTCTTTGGTCATGTCTTCCATTCGACGGGCGTAATCAAAGAGTTTCTGACCCGCATCCGTGAGCAAAACCCGACGTCCAATACGATCAAACAGCTTGACTTCAAATTCATCTTCGAGCGACCGGATTTGCGCGGATACTGAAGATTGTGCCATAAATAACCGCTTTGCGGTTTTTGTAAAACTTAAATTTTCAGCTGCCGCGCGAAAGGTTCTAAGTTGTCGAAATTCCATTTGAAAACTCCTATCATTCCGATTGATGGCTTGCATCGGAATAAATCGTTGGACACGATTGATAAATTGGTATAATCGAATATGCCGATGATTACAATAAAAAAGGAGATAAAATGAACAAAATTACGGATACTATGATCAAAACAGCAGGTAATAAGGCTGCCGAGTATTTTGGAAATGGGTTTCACTGCGCAGAAGCGGTTGCCGCGGCCATATTGGAGACGCTGGGTGAAAACGCTTCAGAGGCGGCCGCTCATGCCACAGCCTTTGGCGGCGGATTCGGAGGAACCCATGAAGAGGCTTGCGGAGCGCTATGTGGAGGTTTGATCGCTATCGGTCATATTTACGGCCGCCGTGAACCCGGTGGCGTCTGGGATCTGCCGCGTGAACTTGGTAAAGAGCTTCGACAAAATTTCATGAACAGTTTTGAGACGACACATTGCGCCACGCTTTGTGAACGTTTTGGAGAAGAATCACAAATGGATGAATGCCGGAAATTGGTGAGAGTTGTTGTCAACGACCTTCTGGATCTTTTTGCAAAGAATCCAGATCAACTGTCATCAAATGGAAATCTCTGATCAAGCGAAAAAACATAGTATCAAACGGGGACTGCTCGGATGGAAAAACAAACAAAAGCGACATCAATATTCGATGCTGGGTGTTCAATGATCAACGTTCATCTTTTTTAATCCGTTCAGGGGCGGTTAAAACCGCCCCTGAAGGGCCACGTCATATTGGGAGAGAGAGACTATGGCAAGGTAATTTGCTTGTAATCGATCTTACACCAACCGGGACCGCCGCACCACTTCTGGTCAAAATAGCGAAGTTCCACTCCTAAGAGGTCACCGGGCTGATATGCACTCCATGAACCGGTCTGAGTGATTATGCCCATCGGAGGTACTACCTTGGTATAACCTCCAGCTCCAACCCAATGGATGGGATTTGCATGAGTGGCTACTCCCTGGACCACGATTTTAATCGTAAGGTTTGTATTGTTTTTTACCTTTGCGGTCCATTTCTTTGTCATCCGGTTCCACCTGATATCCGTAACTTTTATTCTGATTCTCGGAATACGTACTTTTTTGCTTGATATCACACTAGCGGGTGATTTTAAGTTATCCCAAAGATCGACTTTGAGAGTCCTTGAAGCACAGCACCGGGTCCAAAAATTTTTAACAGATACAGATTGTCCGGGAGCAAGATCGTTTGGAAGAATGGAACCTGAGGCTGCGGAGGTCCCCTGAACACCCTGGGCCGTCATGGTGTTTTTCTTAATCTTTGTGGTTCCTGTGTTTTTTACAACCGCAGTCCAGTTCCAGGTACCATCCGCTTCTGTACCAATAACCAGCGACTGAATTTCGGCTTTTCGAATTAACGCTTTCATGGTTTTCGAACTCTTGATACTCGATGGCATTTTAGTCCGCTTTACAGGTTTTGCGGCGGCCATTGAATCGGTCACCAGACCCGAAAAAAAAGTAACCGCAATCAGTCCGATCATTAAGTGTTTAAAAAATTTCATTGTGTTCCCTCCTTTTATATTGTCACGCATCAGAACTTATTCTAAAATATGGACGAATCCCACTATCAGAAGATTTGAAAGTAAGTGGTTCGAAATAAAAAAAAGGTTCAAAATTTTTCAGATCATATTAAATTCTGAATAATGCTTGATCCGCTATTAAATACAACATAGTAAATGACTTAGGATTATCGTTACATTAGAATCAGATATCCCTTTGAACGGTATTATTCGATCTCAATATAAAACATTTGATATGATTTCAAAACCATGAATAAATTAATCGAAAATCTTCGCATCAACAGCAAACGCATGAAAAAAGATTTTGACAGTCTGGCGAGTATCGGTCAAACAGCCAACGGTGGTGTGCATAGGCCGACGTTCAGTCAAGCTCATCTTGAGGCCCGCGAGTGGTTTAAAAAACGGGCTTTGCGTTTGGGATTTGATACAACCATTGACGGCGCTGGTAATCACGCGATCTATCATCACTGCGGACCGGCAGAAACCTCCACTATTCTTATGGGCTCACACCTCGATTCCGTCCCCTGTGGCGGAAGATTTGACGGGGCACTCGGTGTGGTGGCTGCCCTTGAAGTGATCGAAGTTGTCAAAGAAAACAACATCAAACTCGGCCGCCATCTGGGTGCTGTTGATTTTACGGATGAAGAAGGAACTTTTGTGGGGCTTATGGGAAGCCGCGCTATGGCAGGCATTCTTCCTGCCGAAGAATTATTACAAACCATTGGTGATGAAGGTGAGTTTGGATTAGCTCTTGAGCATGCCGGTATCACCCGTAACCGCATTTTATCAGCCTCACAAACCCGGGAACCAATAGCAGGTTACCTGGAGCTTCATGTGGAACAGGGTTTAAAGCTAAAAGACAACAGGGTGGATATCGGTGTGGTGACCGGCATTGTCGGGATTCGAAGTTTCCGAATTACTTTTACAGGACGTTCAGACCATGCCGGTACAACTCCCATGAATCAGCGTAAAGACCCGGTTTTGGTCGCAGCAGCTTTTGCCCTCTCGTCCAGAGAATTGGTAATGAAAAATTTTCCGGACCTTGTCATCACCATTGGTGATATGAACTTCCTTCCCGGTGCCTTCAATGTTGTGCCTGAATCTGTTACGGTATGTATCGAGTTTCGGGCGGACACCGTTGAAACTTTCGATAAAATGGAAGCCGCTGTTTTAAACCAGGCTAAAATGGAAGCCGGACGAGTTGACCTGGATTTTAAAGTACAAAAGCTGGAACGAACACTACCCAAATCCACGGATAAATTATTCCAGAAAGCGATCGCCGGAAGTGCAGATATACTGGGATTGAAAAGACAAACCATGGCTTCAGGTGCCGGCCATGATGCCCAGGCCATGGCGCAGATTTGCCCCATGGGGATGATTTTTGTACCTTCCGAAAAAGGTTCCAGCCATTCTGAAAGGGAATTTACCCGCTGGAAAGATTGTGAGAATGGTGCAAATGTACTGCTTCATACAGCAATAAAACTTGCCGGAAAAAAAAGCGAGTAGAAGCAATTTCCAGGCATCTCCCCGGGTCCAGTTTCTAATGCGCCTATTGTGGACTCAAAATATGCTATATATTCCTGCCTGCCCCGTGGAATTCCGAAGGACTATTCCTCTGGGGCCTGCCTCGTAAAGTTACAATCAGCAGGCGTAACATCATAGCATTATACAACCAGTTTTTGTTCATTATATGTCTAATATTGACGGTCTCGTAAAAAGTCCAACTTCTGCGTTGTGCTGCATTTTGCAATGATTCAACGTACTATAAGTACGCTTCATCATTACAAAATTTGCACGCCTTGAATTTGAACTCTTTACGAAACCGTCACATTCGGACTTTTTACGAGACCATCAATATTTGATTTCACAGAAATTAGGTGCGGGAAGATTTGTAAAAAAGCCTTACACTCTGGAAAAAATCAGCATAGCGGTCAGAGATGAGTTGAGCAAGAAAAAAACACTTGACCCATATTGAACCCTGATCAATAAACTCACGACAGAAGAAGCGTTCCCGGATGATCTTATTAATGAACATTATACACATGTCATTCATATTTAAGCAGCGTTTATTCGGGACACAGTTTCATCCGGAATGTGATAGGGAAACAGGAAACAAAAGGTATTTAAAAGACCGGGAACTTCTCGAAAAGCATCGTTACAATGTTGACGAAATGATTAAACAAGGACCATCCCTGGAAGCAGGAGTATTATTATCATACCTTTCCTGGTTTAAAAAAACAATTCCGTCCCAGTACTGCCAGCGTAATACCGCCAAGTATCAATAGCGCCGATACAACCAAACGCATACTTATTTCTTCGGAAACAAAAACAACACCGCCTAAAGCGGCAATCACAGGCACAAGAAGCTGGACAACTCCTGCCTGTATGGCCGACAGACCGCCAAGCGCGGCATACCACACAGCATATCCAATACCGGATGTAATCGCGCCGGATATGATAGCCAGAATAACACCTTTTTGTGACAACCGGATATCCTTTGTAAAAAATACGATCAATGCAATCACAATGAAAAACGGTAACGCACGTGTAAAGTTCCATGCTGTATCTGACAACGGATTTTCACTCCCTCTTCCGATAAGTGTATAGATACCCCATCCAATGCCGGCCGCGGACATCAGGATGAATCCTGAAAACGAAGGTGTCGACACACCGGGCAGCACCAAATATACAAAGCCGCTAAAAGCGGTCAACAGGCCTGCCCACTCCAAAAATTGAAGCTTATCTCCTGAAATAACCGATATAATAATAATTGTCATCTGGACAGACCCAAACAGGATCAGTGCCCCGGTCCCTGTATCCAGGGTAATATACGCAAATGAAAAGGTCACCGCATAAAGAAACAGCATGGCAGAAGCTTTCCAGCTGCCTCGTAACGGGAGTATTTTTTTATTACCGAAGAATTTCAAGACCGCCAGCAGCATGACACAGCCTGATAGTAAACGGACAACAGTAAAACTGGAGGCGTCAATTGCCTGCCCGCCAAGAGCCAAACGGCAGAGAACAGAGTTGGAAGCAAACGCGGTTAGAGCGAACACGGTAAAAAGAAATGTTTTCAAATATAACGTTGTTGCTTGACCGGTCATTCATCACCTCAATGTGCAATAGTTGTGGAGCACATTAGATACTCAAAAACGAAGAACCGGATATATGCTACAACCAATTACAGTACGTTATAACTCATAACACATAATGATGATCATAGAAAGATCAACATCGAACACTTTTTATGGAACATGCCCTATTTCACTGTATTTTTTGTTTGATACAAACCGGTAATATGAGCTGCACGCAGTTGATCCAAAACATCGGAATTCGGGGTCGGTATCGCAATCGTTTTTTATTACTTGGGCAGCCACAAGGAATTTCCCCTTTAACTTTTAATGATACAGGCACAGCGCTCATTCTCCAAGCTTAGGGCTCGCGCAAAAATAACTTCACATTTTAAGGGGCGAGTCATCCCATTCGGCTGCGTTGCAAAACCTCGAAATATGCTTGATATTTCTGCGCTTTTGCGTCTTGCCGACTGGGCGCCTCGACCCTTAAAATTTGTGAATTTATTTTTACGCGAACCCTTAGGGTTTTACAGTTAAAATAAAACCGATAGCGATTCCGATTCCGACCCCGAAAAATCAATCATACATATACATTTACATTTACATTGACATTTACTTTTCGTATATGATATTCTGAAACTAAAAACCCTGTTCCTGTATCATTCTAAGGTTTTTTTATATATTTCAATGAATTACATACTTTCAAAAAATATCGATTTAAAAAGGAAGGTATATCGTGCGGCCTCAAACAGACCTGACACCCAAACAGCAGCGTTTTTTAAATTACCTGAAACAGAAAATCACCCGCACCGGGAAAGCCCCCAGCCTTCGGCAGGCAGCTGCCGCCATGGGTGTCAGCCATGCGGCGATTTCACAGATTGTAAAACTACTGGAAAAAAAAGGGGTAATAAAACGTGATGGCCATTACAGCCGCACCATCCATCTGCTTAACCGGACACACGAAGCATCCGGCATCATGAGCTGGCTGGAGGTTCCGATCATAGGAAAAATTGCCGCCGGTCTCCCTTTGTATGCCCAGCAGGAATGGGATGGCAGCATCGTGGTGGATTCCAAAATTTTCCGTGGATCAAACCTGTTCGCACTCAGGATAAAAGGCGATTCCATGAAGGGAGCCGCGATCCTGGATGGTGACCTGGTGATTTGTGAACCGCGCCAATACGCGGAAAATGGTGAAATTGTGGCTGCCCTGATCAAACATGAGGAAGCAACCGTCAAACGCTTCTTTCGACGCTCGAAAACCATCGAACTTCGTCCTGAGAACCCGTCTTTTCAGCCCATGACATACGCTTTCAGTGAGGTCCTTATCCAGGGCAAAATCATCGGCGTCCACCGGGGTCCTGAGGTGACGGCAGGGCTTTGAATTTCATACGATATAAAAAGCAGCAGCCCATTAGGGCCGATGCACTATATCAGTATTATCTGTGTTTTTCGCGATCACACTCTTAAGGTTTTTTACATGAACGAACGATCCATTATACATTTGAATGTGGCTGATTTCGCTGTGGCGGTTGAACGGGGGGCAGACAGCAGTCTTAAAAGACGTCCCGTGATTATCGCCCCCGAAGGAGCCGTGCGCGCCACAGTGTACGATATGAGCGATGAGGCTTACAAAGGCGGCGTGCGCAAGGGGATGGCCGTACGCCGCGCCCTGCGATACTGTCCCGGCGCCAGCGTGATCTCACCCAACCCGGACCGCTATGAACGCGCGATGTCTGATTTCTTAAAACACGCCATCCCCTATTCACCCCTGGTTGAAATGACCGACCACAATGGGCACCTTTTTATCGACGTTACCGGGACCGGCCGCCTGTTCGGCCCTCCGCCGGATCTTGCCTTTCGTATCCGCCGTTCCGTACGAACCGGCATGGGACTTGATCCCATATGGGCAGTGGCCCCGAACAAACTTGTGGCCAAAGTCGCCACTCGTATGGTCAAACCGGCTGGCGAATATATTGTAAAACCGGGAGATGAGGCCTCATTTTTAAAACCTCTGCCGGTCAATCTCATCCCGGGAATCGAACACAGAGATATAACCCTTCTGCATGAATTCAATATGACCTGTGCAGGACATGTAACCGATCTATCATTGAAACAGCTTGAACTGGTCTTCGGCGATCACGGCCGCTGCCTCCACAATGCTGTTCGCGGAATAGATTTTACCCCGGTTTCTCCCGCGGAACAGAAATTACCGTCCGTCAACGAAAATTACACTTTTGGTAATGACACCAATGATATCAAGCTTTTAGAAAGTGCACTATACATCCTGCTTGAACAGACAGGCGCAAACCTGCGTAAAATGAAAATGACTACCGGGCGTATCCGGATCATGATCAGCTATTCGGATGGAAAGCGAAACATGCGCCAATCCGCTGTTAAACCGGCATCCGCAAACAATTTCAATCTCTTTACAACCGCGAAACCGGTCCTCCATCGAGCCTTGACTCGTCGAACCAGGGTCCGCAATATCCGCCTCACCTGCGACCGCCTCACCCGTCCTCCTGCACAGATGGAACTTTTTACCGAATTCCAAAGGGAAAAGAAAACCGATGATAAACTGGTGAATGCCCTTGACGAGATCCGCGGCCGGTTCGGTCTCAGGGCAATCCAGGTGGGGAGGGCGCTTGCAGCAGCATCATGATTCCGCTTACTGTCCGTTCATATTATTCCATGATGTGGGGCACCCGCTCACCGCAACAAATCTGTTCCGCGGCCAAACAGCTCGGTTACCCCTGCTTGGCCCTTACCGATACAGATAATCTTTATGGTTTATGGCCTTTTATCAAAGCCTGCAGACAAAACAATATCCGCCCTGTGATCGGTGCTGAACTTACAGATCCTGTATCCCGGGTCCGCGCTGTATGCCTTGTTGAAAACGAAACAGGCTATCGCAACCTCTGCCGTCTGATTACACGCCGCTGTTTGGCCGAGGATGAACCTTTTGATCTCAAAACAATTGTTCCCGGTCATGCGGCGGGCTTGACTGTGATCACCCAGTCCCCCGATCTTCTGACACACTGGTACGAAACCGGCATCAGCACTGCGGCGGCGGTACCGCGCAAGCCGGACAGTGCCGCCTTTAAATTGCGCGAGACAGCGCGCCGCCTGGGTGTCTTAACCGTGGCGACTCCGGGTAGTTTTTTCCTTGAGCCCAATGATGCCAAAGTACATCGCCTTTTACGCGCGATCGATCTCAACACGTCTCTTTCCAAACTTACTCCACTGGACGCCGCCCCTTCCGACGCGTGGCTCGCTTCTCCTGTAGAATATCAAAGCCGGTTTGCTGTCTGGCCCGAGACTATCAAGGCTACCGAAAAAATCGCTGAACGGCTCTCATATACCGGCCCGCGAAACGGGCTGGTTATGCCGCCATGGAAAAAATCACGAGAAAAATCTTCGGATCAACTGCTCCGTGAAGCCGCATACAATGGTGCGAAACAGCGCTATGAAAATAACCTTCCCGTACCCGTAATAAAACGTCTTGAGCACGAACTGCGTATCATCAAAAAAATGAATTTTTCTTCATATTTTCTGGTGGTTAAAGACATAGTGCAGAGAAGCCCGCGTATATGCGGCCGGGGAAGCGGAGCAGCCTCACTTGTGGCATACAGCTTAGAGATCACAAATGTCTGCCCGATCAAACACAACCTTTACTTTGAACGGTTCCTGAATCCCGGCCGCCTGGACCCGCCGGACATCGATATCGATTTTGCCTGGGACGAACGTGATGATGTTCTTTTCTCTGTACTGCAGCAATACGAGGGCCATGCCGCCCTGGTCTGCAATCATGTCGCTTTCCGGCCCCGAATGGCAATCCGTGAAACCGCCAAGGTCTACGGGTTGACCGATCGGGAAATCGGCCAGCTCTCAAAACGTCTCCCATGGTTCTGGCGGGCAGCCGCCGAAGGCGATGATCTCCTGGCACGCCTGAAAACACAGCCCGAACTCCGCCGCCTTGATTTCCCTGAGCCATGGCCTGAAATCATACAGCTTGCCCAGCAGATAATCGGCATCCCGCGCCACATCTCCGTACATCCCGGCGGGGTAGTGATCACTCCCAGGCCCCTGAATGAGTATGTCCCAATCGAACCCGCCCCAAAAGGGGTGCCGGTCATTCAATGGGAAAAAGACGGAACCGAAGAGGCTGGGCTGGTCAAGATTGATCTTCTCGGTAACCGGAGCCTGGCTGTGATCCGGGATGCCATCACTAACATTCACACGAATGGTATTCCCTTTGATGAGCAAAGCTGGAATCCGGAAGATGATTTCCGAACACAGGAAAATGTAGCCCGTGGTGAAACAATGGGGTGTTTTTATATTGAAAGCCCGGCAACACGCCTGTTTCAAAAAAAAGCCAGGGTCGGAGACTTTGAACACCTGGTCATTCATAGCAGCCTGATACGTCCCGCGGCAAATGCTTATGTCCGTGAATATATCCGAAGACTCCACGGCGGGAAATGGGAACCGATCCACCCTTTACTTTCCGGCGTACTTGATGAAACCTATGGAATCATGGTCTTCCAGGAAGATGTTTCCAAAACAGCGGTCGCGCTGGCAGGATTTTCACATGTAGAAGCAGACGGTTTTCGTAAAATTCTATCTAAAAAAGATAAAGAGCGCGGGCTTCGCGTCTATAAAAACCGTTTTACAGCCGGTGCCCGTGCCCGGGGCGTTAACGATAAACAGATAAACGCGGTTTGGGAAATGATGATGAGTTTTGAAGGCTATTCTTTCTGCAAACCTCATAGTGCGAGCTACGCCCGCGTGTCTTTCCAGTCCGCGTATTTAAAAACCCATTACCCGGCTGAATTTATGGCCTCTGTCATTAGCAACCGGGGAGGCTTTTACTCCACCTTCGCGTATGTGTCCGAAGCCCGCCGCATGGGTATAAAAATAACACGTCCTGATATAAACAAATGTGTTGCCCTCTGGACAGGCAGGGGAAAATCAATACGCGTCGGCCTGCTCTCTGTCAAAAACCTGGGTGCCGCGACCAGACAGCGTATTCTTAAACACAGGGCGATAAGACCATTTTCAAGCCTGATCGATTTCCTTGAACGGATTCGGCCGGACGAGCCGGAAACTCGCGCCCTGATACATGCCGGTGCCTTTGATTCCCTTCATAGCAGTGAAAAAAGGGCTTCTTTGTTGTGGGATCTTACAGGATGGCAAAGGACAAGGGCAAAACAGGCTGATAAACCAAATCTCTTTACCGGTAAATTTAACACACCCGTGGAAAAACCTTCATTCCCACCGGACAAGATACACGAACGTCATCGCCGTGAATTCGCGGTTCTCGGTTTTTTATGCAATCTTCATCCAATGCTGCTGCATGCTGACACGTTAAAAAGCATAAAAACCGTTAAGGCCAAAGACATTCACAATTTTAAAGGAAGGCATATACGGTTTGCCGGTCTTCTGATTACCGGAAAGGTTGTGCACACAAAACACGGCGATCCCATGGAGTTTTTGACCTTTGAAGATGAAACCGGCCTGGTTGAAACCACCTTTTTTCCGAAAGCATACCGACGCTTTTGCGCCATACTTGACCGCAGTCGCCCTTTTATCCTCTCCGGCAAGGTAGATCAAGATTTTGGCGTGGCTACCCTGGCTGTAAACCGGGTTGATTATTTGCCGTTACGGCCAGGGGAAAAACAAGTGCCTAAAGTTTAAGAATTCTATCCAGAATAAAAATGAATAGAGCGAAGCGATACAAGAACTTTAGTCACTTTACAGCGTATCCTCAATTTTAATGCTTTTTACTCTTTTTTCACACCGAACCGTTCTTTGATTCTCATCAAAACAGATTTTTTTAACCTCTCTTTTGTTCATCCAGTAATACCAATCATTATCTTCAATACTGGGTGTTTTATGCGCTGGCGGATAGCCATATGACATGAGAACAGCCTTTTTTGACATCCCCGCCACCAACACACCGTTTTTGATTGCGAGTATTTCTTTTTCAGTCATTCCGGCGGTCTGCTCCTCAAATGTTTTTTCTGTGAACATCCGTTCCAGGTAGTCATCGATTTTTATTCCCCGATGATATCTACTTTCAAAACCGATTCGGATTCTCCTCCGCTGACCTTCGATATTAAAACGTATTTTTTTGTAATACTCATTACTGTCACTGCCCCCTAACATATTTTTTTCTTTCCCACCCGATTTTGCTACATATACTTTTTTGACATTGCTTACCGGTGTTCCCGCGAAAATTATTCTTTTACCTGTTTTAAAGTTAATGCATTTCATATTTGATTCTTTAAGAATCCATATATTATAAGCCGTATAAAGCTGTTTTTCCTGCTTGGTTTTTTTTGCAACGGTTGTCGATACAATTCCCGAAAACATTAATAACGTTAAAAAGAAAATAAATAATTTTTTCATTTTTCTTCCTCCTATTTTTTTTGATTGTATCCGTTTATGATGGTTTTGGCATTCGGCATTCACTGTTCGACAGCACTTCTAATGTTTAAACGCATCAGATTCTATCGCGGACGTATTCGATTGCAATATGATCATAATAAATAGTATTATAATTAAACCGTCTTTTTTAAGGATTGTCAAAAAATAAATCCAGTTTTGTGAATATTTTTTCAAATGTTTTAACATTTTTCGTATATTTCAGTGCATACTCATTTCATTAATCACAGATAATGATTAGAAGTGGATTTAAATTATGATAAAATCAATACAAGCGGAAAGACTTTTTAAAAAAGGACAAAAACAGGCCAATGTTGGTCACTACGAGGACAGCGTCAATCTGTTCAATCAGGCCCTCAATTTGTTTTCTGACGATCCCGGGATATATTTACATAAAGCGCTATCCCTGGCTGAACAGAAAAAATATACAGAAGCAATAGAGCTTCTTGAAATCGCGATTCTAAAAAATCCTTCAAATCCTGCCTATCATCTTCACATCGGTGTGATTTACTATGACAACCATAAAATCAATCACGCGCTTAACAGTTTTGAGGAGGTATTAAAAATATCACCTGATAACCTCCTTGCATTATGCTACAAACATTTATGCGTATTATGCGCGGACAAGAATGCTGATGAATCGTACGCAATAATAAGAAAAAACATTAAAAATACAAACCCCGGGTTTAAAAGCCGTCTGCTGTCCTTTTGTGAATCATTTATCCTTCAATTTAAAGATGATGCTTACTATTTAAATGAAAGTCTTTTTTATGACACATATATCACCTGCAGACATAAAAAAAACGACAGCAAGGGTAAACGGTATGACCGTTTCCATCTTAAATTAAACAGGTTCTATGTCAAAATCAGATATTTTCCTTCCCGGAATAAAATGAAAGCCTTTCATCATTTCTTTGCCGGCACCATGAAACTGAAAAGAAAAAATTTTATCGGAGCTGAAAATGAATTTAAGGAAGCACTCAACCATCTTCCCACTTTCGAAGAAATACAATACCTCCTAATAGATCTTTATTTTTATCAAAAGGATTATAAAGCCGCATATGATTTCATGGGAAATATTGAGGGGTTTAAGAATATTGTTAACATTTCAAACAGCGGTATAAAAATCGACTCTAAAAAGGATAAACTCGCAAACCATCTGCAGATGATATTAACTGTTGCATATTATGATTTTAATATCGGTGAATATGGCAAGGCAGTTGATTTGTTTCAATTGATCACCGAACATTCAAAAAGCTATCAATATACATATTATTTGGGAATATGTTTTTTGGCTTTAGGCAAAAATGAAAAGTCTGAAAAATACTTTAAAAAATCAGTTGAAAAAATAAACCCGGATTTACCGAAAATGCGTTTGGACGAAATGAGAAGATTGGTGGAAAAGAAAGTGACTAAAATCTAAAGTGCCTAAATCATCAAATCTTACCTAAGGGCTCGCGCAAAAGCCTGATCAAAGTCTTCAATCAAATCCTCAGTCGATTCAATACCGACCGAAAGCCGGATCAGGTTGTCTGAAATTCCCTGCGCGATCCGCTCTTCCGGAGACATCCCGGAATGGGATGTAAGGGCCGGGCGTGTGATCAGTGTTTCAACACCGCCAAGGCTTGGCGCTGAAACAGGAAGCGTAATATTTTCTATAAACCGATCCGCCTCTTCCACCGTACCTTTTAACTCAAAACTTATCATCCCGCTGAAACCGTCAAAAAATTTTTCCGCCAGCTTGTACTGGGGATGATCTTTAAGTCCCGGATAGTTTACCTTTTCAACAGATTCATGATTGTTTAAAAATTCTGCAATCTTTAGTGTGCTTTCATTCTGATATTTGACTCTCACGGCCAAGGTTTTAATACCCCTGTGAAGCAGAAAACATGTATGCGGATCAAGTGTCCCGCCAAGATGATTCAATTTATGTGTAATCTTTTCGATCATATCCTCTTTACCCATCACCGATCCTGCCACGATATCTGAATGTCCGTTTAAATACTTGGTACACGAATGAGCAGAAAGGTCAAATCCCCACTCGGCCGGCCTGAAATTAACCGGACTTGGAAACGTATTATCAACGATTGAAATAAGCTGGTGAGCTTTTGCGAATTCAACAACAGCTTCAAGGTCGATAATCTGGAGGAGTGGATTGGTCATTGATTCACAATAAATTATTTTAGTTTCAGGACGAATTTTTGATTCCCATGTGGATTTGTCATCCGGAATAAAATCACAGGTTATTCCAAGGGCGGGAAGATCTTTCGTAAACAGATCGTGTGTTCCGCCGTATAGGCTGCCTTGTGCCAGTATGTGATCACCCGCAGATAAAAATGTCAGCAGCGCTGTTGAAATTGCCGCCATACCGCTCGCAAAAACCAGCCCGGCTTCAGCATTTTCAATGGCCGCGAGTTTTCTGTGAAGTGCCGTATGATTGGGTGTATTGTTAAGACGTATATATTTAAGGTCATGATAACTCTTCTGTCCGCTGTATTCAAAAGTAGAGGATTGAAATACCGGCATACAGACAGAGCCTTCGATACGCGGTTCCGGTTCACCTGAATGTACCAATTTGGTTTCAAGATTTTTAAATTTCTTTTGCATGATGAATCTCCTTATGATGTAATTCTATGAAAATGGCTCCAGATAATCAAGTTTGATAGATTTACTGTAATATGTCAACACTGATGATCTCGTAAAATGTTTAAATTCAAGGCGCGCAAATAAGGATATATCAAATATTTCGAGGTTTGATCCGCCTCAGACGGATTGCTCCGACACCGAATCTGGACACGTGAAAAGATATTAAAACCGTTTCTATCTATGTCTTTTTTTTAATACTGCAATAATATCGTCAATGCTCAAATCCTTTTCAGCAATCAATACAAGCAGATGGTATATCAGGTCGGCCGCCTCATTTTTAAACTTTTCAGTATCGCCATCCACGGCTTCAATGATCACCTCAGTTGCCTCTTCACCCACTTTCTGGGCAATCCTTTTTAATCCGGCGTTAAACAGACTATTCGTGTACGAATCTTTAACCGGGTTTTGTTTTCTATCTTTGATAATCTTTTCAAGGTCAAATAAAAAGCCGCTTTCTGTTTCATCTGTTTTATTCATATCATTATTTTCTGATTTCATATTCTCACCGGAATATTGTTATCAGCCAGGTACTGCTTTAAATCTTTGATCCTGACTTCATTAAAATGAAAAATACTGGCCGCCAATGCCGCGTCTGCCTTACCATTTTTAAATACATCAACAAAATGCTCCGGTATCCCGCCGCCACCTGACGCGATTATAGGAATGGGCAGCATTTCCGACAATGTTTTCGTGATATCAACAGCAAAACCCTCTTTGGTACCGTCATGATTCATAGATGTCAGAAGTATTTCTCCCGCACCCCGGTCAACAACTTCTTTCGCCCATTTGACTGTTTCTTTTCCCACAGGAGTCCTTCCACCATGGATATATACTTCCCAATGATTTTCTGAAAATTTGGTGTCGATTGCCAGAACAACACATTGACTTCCAAATGCTTTCGCCAGCTTTCCGATTAAATCCGGGTTGTCAACTGCGGCAGAGTTAATGGAAATTTTATCTGCACCGGATTCTAGTAAATCGCCCACATCTTTAACAGATGTAATCCCGCCTCCCACAGTAAATGGAATATTGATATTTGCGGCAACATTTTTAACCAGTTCAATAAATGTGGAACGATTTTCTATGGTAGCTGTAATATCCAGGTACACTAGCTCATCCGCACCCTGATCCGCATATACAGCACCCAGTTCCACCGGATCACCCGCCTCCCTTAAGTTTACAAAATTGATGCCTTTAACTGTCTGTCCGTCTTTCACATCCAGGCAGGGTATGATTCGTTTGGTTAGCATATTTTTTCTCCTTGTAATAATCTATTTTTTATTAGAAAAGACAAAACGGAGCGCATTCCATCCACCGTCGCCAAGGCTATGGCGGGCATGTAGTCGACGTTCATCTTTATTCGATTCAATGTTGATGGTTTCGTAAAAAGTCCGAATGTGACGGTTTCGTAAAAAGTTCAAATTCAAGGCGTGCAAATTTCGTAATCATGAAGCGTACTTATAGTACGTTGAATGATTGCGAAATGCAGCACAACGCAGAAGTTGGACTTTT